>DASQRT010000255.1:0-10011 GCA_035642795.1 Nitrospirales bacterium | reverse complement strand
CTCCTTCCACGGCGCGAGGAGGCGCTCCCAGCGCTTGAGACGCTCGTCGGCCGGTCCGCGGTCCTGTGACGCGAGGCCCGCGCAGACCCGGATCATCGCCTTGATCGTCACCGGCTTGGTCACCATGTAATTCGCGTTCCCCCAGGCGTCGCCCCAGACCCGCTCCGCCGCTTTGAAGAAGTCCCGCACCAGCCCGTAGAAACGCGTGACCTCCCGCGCGCCGCTGCCTTCCCGCTGGATGGTCTTCCAGTTCTTGGACACCCACCGGTGGATCTCGTTGAACAGCTCGGCCTGGAGGATCCATTTCTCCTGGCGGCTGCGCCCGCCCAGCCGGTTGATGCGGTAGCGGAGCGGGCTGTCCCCCTCGCTGTACAGGTGCTCGACGACGCGCGCGGCGAACTTCTTGTCGGGCGCCGCCCAGGACACGCGCTCGTACAGGTCCACCAGGTGGCTCTTGTTGATCCGGGTCGGCGTCGAGTTGATGATGACGAACATCTCGGTCGCGAAATCCTCGCTGCGGCCGTCGAAGATGATGCAGGGGATGTGGATGGTGCGTGCGTCCTCGGGATGATACCGGCGGTAGAAGTGCAGCGCGGCCAGGCGGTGCTGGCCGTCGATGACCAGATACTTGCCGCCGGGCTCTTCGAGATGGCCGGTCTGCTCGAAGCCGCCGACCGCCTCGAAGCGTAGCCGCTCCGGCGTGAACAGCAGGATGGTCCCGGGGATCGGCGGCTGGCTCACGGCGGTCTCGTAGAAGTTCGTGATGGCCTTGACCTTGCCGCGCGAGAGCTGGCGCTGAAAGGCCTTGTCGCTACGCTCGATCCTCGCGATGAACTGGGCGATCTCGTCGTCTTCGGCGATCACAGCCGGCGCGATCTGCTCGCCCTCGCCGTAGAACCGGCTGACGAACTGGACCTTCCGGATCAGATCCTCCGCCGGATAGGAGACGAAGTAGAAGACGCCGTCCTTTTGACGGACTCGCGTGGCAAGCATGGCTTGTTCTCCTCCCGCGCGCGCTAGGCGATCTGGCCGTCCACCATGCGGATGATGCGATTGGCCTGGCTGGAGAGCGCCTCGTTGTGGGTCACGATGACGAACGTGATCCCCTTGGCGCGGTTCAGCTCCCGCATCAAGTTAAACACTTCTTTCCCGGTGTGCGTGTCCAGGTTGCCGGTCGGCTCGTCGGCCAGGACGAGGTCCGGATGCAGGACCAGCGCGCGCGCCACGGCGACCCGCTGCTGCTCGCCTCCGGACAGTTCCCCGATGCGATGCGCCAGCCGATGCTCCAGCCCCACTTCCTTCAGCACAGCCTCCGCCGTGGCGCGCGCCTCCGCCTGGGATTGCCGGCGGATCAGGGCCGGCAGCATGACGTTCTCGAGCGCCGTGAACTCCGGCAGCAGGTGGTGGAACTGGAAGACGAACCCGATCTTGCGGTTGCGGAACTCCGCCAGCGCCTGGTCGTCCATGGCGAACACATCGTTCCCGTCAAAGCGCACGGTCCCGCTGGTCGGCCGATCCAGGGTGCCGAGGATGTGGAGCAGGGTCGTCTTCCCGACGCCGGACGCGCCGATGATGGCCACCAGCTCGCCGCGCTTGATCTCCAGGCTCACGCCCTTCAGCACGTGGACCTCGGTCTGATCCAGCTTGAAGGATTTGCGGAGGTCGAGAGCGTGAATCATATTTTATTCGTACCGGATCGCTTCGGCCGGATCGAGACGGGCCGCCTGTCGGCAGGGATGGAGCGTGGCCAGGAACGTGATGGAGATCGCCGACACGGCGACCGTCAGGACGTCCACGATCTTGATGTTCACGGGGATGCGGCTCAGGTAGTAGACGTCCCCCGGCAGGGTGTAGAAGGTCTGGATCGCCCAGCAGAAGCTGTAGCCCAGCGGAATGCCGATGACCGTGCCCACGATGCCGATCACGAGTCCGTTCAGCATGAAGATACGCGTCACGGCCTGGCCGGTCGCGCCCATCGCCTTCAGGATGGCGATCTCCCGGTGTTTCTCCACGACGATCATGGTGAGCGTGCTCACGATGTTGAAGGAGGCGACGATCACGACCAGCACCAGCAGGATGAACATCATGAACTTCTCCAGCTTGAGCGCCGAGAACAGGTTTTTGTTGAGCTTCATCCAGTCGCGCGCCCAGTAGGGGAAGCCGATCGTGCGCTCGATCGCCTGGGCGATGCGGTCCGCCGCGAAGATGTCCGCGACCTTCACCTCGATGCCGGTCACCGTGTCCCCCATGTTGAAGAACTCCTGCGCCTGCTTGATCGACACGTAAACCAGCGACGAATCGTACTCGTACATCCCGGACTCGAACAAGCCGACCACGCGGTAGCCACGCACCTTCGGGATCATGCCCAGGGCGCTGATGGGGCCCACCGGGGAGACGACGTTCAGCCGGTCGCCCATGAAAACGCCCAGCCGCACCGCCAGCTCCTTGCCGATGATGATGCCGGGGAGCAGCAGCTGCGGGGCCTCAGCCGGCAGGTCCAGTTCCTCCAGCTTGCCGGCGCGGAGGTTCTTCGCGATCTCCGTGACCGTCGGCTCGCGCCGCACGTCAATGCCGCGCAGCACGACGCCGTGCGAGCCGCTCTCCGACGTGAGCAGAACCTGCTTGAAGATGAACGGGGTGGCGGCGACCACCTCCGGGACGGCGGCCACTTTGTCCGTCAGCGCGGGGTAGTCCTTGATCGTCTCGCCGGTGCGGGCGGTGACGATGATGTGCGAGTTGGTGCCGAGGATCTTGGATTGCAAGTCTTCCTTGAAGCCCGTCATGATGCCCAGCGTGGCGATCAGGGCCGCCACGCCGATGGTCACGCCGATGATGGAGATCAGGGTATTGAACGAGATGGTGCGGTTGCGGCGCTTGGCCCGGAGGTACCGGAGACCGATGAAGGCTTCGTACGGGAGGTTCACCGCGACTATTTCTCCGGGCGGAGTTGCGGGAAGAGGATCACGTCGCGGATGGACGTCTGGTTGGCCAGCAGCATGACGAGCCGGTCAATGCCGATCCCTTCGCCGGCCGTCGGCGGCATGCCGTGCTCGAGCGCGCGCAGGAAGTCCTCGTCGAGGTGCTGCGCCTCCACATCGCCCTTGGCCCGCTCGGCCATCTGCGCCTCGAAGCGCTTGCGCTGATCCAGGGGGTCGTTCAGCTCCGAGAAGGCATTGGCGATCTCGCGGGTGGCGATGTAGAGCTCGAAACGGTCGGTCAGCTCCGGGTCGCTCGCCTTGCGTTTGGCCAGCGGGGAGATCTCAACCGGGAAGTCGGTGATGAACGTCGGCTGGATCAGCGTGGGCTCGACCACCTGCTCGAACAGCGGAATCATCAGCTGCCAGTAGGATTCGCCGCCCTTGAGCTCGCACCGGTGCTTCTTGGCCTGGCTCAGGACGTACGCGGGGTCGGTGATCTCCTGGAGGGTCGCGCCAAGGCGATCGGCGACCGCCGCCCGGTAGCTTTTCCTTACCCACGGCCGCGCAAAGGAGATCGTCGTGGTCTGGTCCTCGTTCGGGTGCAGGCGGTAGGGAATGGTCTGCGTCCCCTTGCCGTGGACGGTCTCGACGAGCTCCACGATCAATTCCTCGGTCAGGGGCATCAGGTCCGTGTAGTCGGCGAACGCCATGTAGAACTCGAGCATCGTGAACTCGGGGTTGTGGACGGTCGAGATGCCCTCGTTCCGGAAGTTGCGGTTGATCTCATAGACCCGGTTCAGCCCGCCGACGATCAGCCGCTTGAGGTAGAGCTCGGGGGCCACTCGTAGATAGAGGTCGATCCCGAGCGTGTTGTGGTGGGTGACGAACGGCCGCGCCGTGGCGCCGCCGGGGATCTGGTGCATCATCGGCGTCTCCACTTCCAGAAAGCCCTTGCCGACGAGGAAGGTGCGGATGGCCTGAACGATCCGGCTGCGCGTGATGAAGATGCGCTTGACCTCCGGGTTCGCGATCAGGTCCACGTAGCGCTGGCGGTACCGCGTCTCGACATCAGTCAGGCCGTGCCATTTTTCCGGGAGCGGGCGGAGGGCCTTGCAGAGCAAGGTGAGGCGTTTGACTTCGACCGTCAGCTCGTTCGTCTTGGTCCGAAAGAGCGGGCCGCTGACGCCGATCCAGTCGCCGATGTCGAGCAGTTCCGCCAGAGTAAAAGCCTGCTCGCCCAGGACGTCTTTTTTCAAGTACACCTGAATGGCGTCCACGCCGTCCTGGAGCGAGGCGAAGGCGGCCTTGCCGAACCAGCGCAGGGCGGTCACCCGGCCGGCCAGGGTGGTGGTGACGGGTTTCTGCTCGAGCGCGTCCTTGTTCGCCGTGCCGTACCGCGCGATCAGATCGCCGGCGCGGTCCTGGGCGTCGAACTTCCCGCCGAACGGATCGATCCCCAGGCTTCGAAGCTGGTCCAGCTTCTTAAGCCTCTGCTGAATCTGATCGTTCAAGTCATCCATGAAGTTAGCGCATGATAGTCGGCGGGGGGAGGCAAGTCAATTTACGATGCCGGCTTGTCCTGCTTCACCGATTGCAGCAGGTACGCCTCGATGAACGGGTCGAGGTCGCCGTCCATGACGGCCGCGATGTTGCCGACCTCCATGTTGGTCCGGTGGTCCTTGACGAGCTGGTAGGGCTGGAAGACATAGGAGCGGATCTGGCTGCCGAAGCCGATCTCCTTCTTCTCTCCGACGAAGGCGTTGAACTCCTCCTCCTTCTTCTTCTGTTGAAGCTCATACAGCCGCGCCCGCAGCACCTTCATCGCCCCCATCTTGTTTTTCAGTTGGGAGCGCTCGTTCTGGCACTGCACGACGATGTCGGTGGGGATGTGCGTGATGCGGATGGCGGTCTCCACCTTGTTGACGTTCTGGCCGCCGGCCCCGCCTGATCGGAAGGTGTCGATCTTCAGGTCTTTCTCCTCGATGTTCACCTCCACGTCGTCCTCGATCTCGGGATAGACGAAGACGGAGGCGAAGGAGGTGTGCCGGCGCTTGTTGGCGTCGTACGGGGAGATGCGCACCAGGCGGTGGACGCCGGCCTCAGCCTTGAGGTAGCCGTAGGCGTTCTCGCCCGCGATGCTCAGGGTCACGCTCTTGATGCCGGCTTGCTCCCCGGGAAGATAGTCCAGAGTCTCGACCTTGTAGCCTTTGTTTTCCGCCCAGCGCACGTACATGCGCATGAGCATCTCGGCCCAGTCCTGGGACTCCGTCCCCCCGGCGCCCGGGTGGATCGAGAGGATCGCGTTGTTCGCGTCCATCTCGCCGCGCAGCAGGTGGTTGACCCGGAGCCGGGTCAGGGCCTGCTCGGCCTGGGTCAGTTCGGCGGCCAGCTCCTCTTCCAGGGAGGCATCGTGCTCGGACTCCACCAGCTCGACCATCGCGCGGAGGTCGTCGAGCCGGCGCTCCATGTCGCCCCAGCTCTTGAGCTCCCGTTCGAGGAGGTTCTTCTGTCGGATGGTGCTCTGGGCCGCGCGACGGTCTCCCCAGAAGTCGGGGGCGGCCATGCGCGCTTCCAATGTCTGGATCTGGGATTTCAGCGAGGCGAGGTCAAAGATGCCCCCGCAGTTCGTCAAAACGGGTACTTAGGCTCGATACGCGGGCTTTCAGATCGTCGAGCATCTTCTCCCCTAAATGCGCCTCGGCGCCACGTCCGGGCCGCCACGATCAGCGTCAGTATAGCACAGCCGTACGTGAAGAGATCGCCGTACGCCGTGTAGATGGTGCGCGAGCCGCCGATCCGTACCTCGCCGCTCAGCGCGCTCTCGACGAAGAGCTCCGTGGTGCGCAGGATGTGCCCCTCGGCGTCGATGAAGCCCGAGATGCCGGTGTTGGCGGCGCGGGCAAACGGCACCCGGTTCTCGACGGCGCGGAACACGACCATGGCAAAGTGCTGGTACGGCGCGCTGGTCCGGCCGAACCAGGCGTCGTTGGTGATCGTCACCATGTAGTTCGCGCCCCGGTCCACGAACTGACGCACGAGGTCCGGGAAGATGACCTCGAAACAGATCACCAGACCCAGATGGCCATTGGGCCCGCTCATCACGCGGGGACCCGACCCCGGCACGAAGTCCCCGATGCCCACGACCAGCTTGTTCAGGAAGAAGAAGATCGGCTTGAGCGGGACATACTCGCCGAACGGCACCAGGTGGACCTTGTCGTACCGTTCCAGTACCATGCCGCCGCCGCTGACCAGATACGCGCTGTTGAACAGGCGCATACCGCCTTCTGTACGGCTGTCCACGGCCGGGGTGCCGAAGAGCAGTGGGACGCCGCGCTCCCGCACGAACCGCAGCAGCTCTTCGCGGTAGTCGGTCTCCACATCGAAGAAGAACGGGGTCGCCGCTTCCGGCCAGACCACCAGATCGACTTCCTGCACGACCTGGTTCGTCAATTTCTTGTAGCGGTCGATGGTCTCCCGGCGGAAGGGGACGTCCCACTTCTGCGCCTGGTCGATGTTGGGCTGGACGAGGCCGATGCGGAGAGAGTGCTCGTTCGCCGGGTTGTTGCGCGGGTCCAGGCGCCAGTACCCGTAGTCCACGACGAAGGCGACGAGTGCCGCGGCCACCGAGACTGTGACCCAGGGAAAGGGGACCGGCTTGGCAACGAGCCCGACCCGCGATACGAGCGCCTCGAGGAGCCTGGCCACCAGCATGTTCACGAGCACGAGGAGGAACGAGACGCCGTAAACGCCGGTCACGTCCGCGATCTGGATGACGGAGAGGGCGTGGTACTGGCTATAGCCGAGCAGTGCCCAGGGGAAACCGGAGAAGAGGTGGCCGCGCAGCCATTCCAGCGTGACCCACAGGGCCGCGGCGGTCCAGGGCCGGAGCAGGCCGCGTGTGTTCGTGATCGCGAGCAGGATGGCGGCGAACAATCCGACGAACAGAGCGCAGTACCCGGCCAGGAGCAGCATGATGAAGAAGCTGACGGGGAAGGGGACCTTCCCGTACTGGTGCATGGCGGTGATCACCCAGGACAGGGTCCCGACGAAGAAGACGAGACCCGCCAGCCATCCCTGTCCAAACGCCGTCTTCCAGGGTTTCTCCCGAATGGCAATCAGGAGAGGGACGAGGGCGATCCAGGCCAGGAAATCCAGGTCGTACTGCGGAAAGCTTAGGACGAGCAACGTTCCGGACAGGATAGGAAAGAGCAGCAGGTGCAGGATCCGTTGCAGCAGGCGCATTTGCTCACCATAGCCCATTTCAGGCCGGCGAAACAACTGGGCAGGCCGCCAGAACGAAAATGATTATCCGGTTGTGGTGTTTCGCGAACGATGGTAGAATCCCGCCTCAAGAAGAAGATCACTGCTTGGTAGCAAGCTCGGCGAGGAGGCAATGGCATGGCAGGCGCGCGCGTACTGGTCACCGCTAGGGGGTTTCTGGATATCGAGGGTGAGCATCTTACCATCCTGAAGCAGGCAGGTTACGAAGTAGTCGCAAACCCCCGGCCCCGGACCCTGACGGAAGACGAAATGGCGGCCTATATCGTCGGCATGGACGCCATCATCGTCGGGGACGATCCGGTGACGCACCGGGTGCTTGATCGAGCGACCGGACTCAAAGTCATCTCCAAATTTGGCATCAACGTGGACAACATCGATGTGGATGTGGCCGCCGCACGGCACATCCCCGTGACCTTCACGCCGGGCGTCACCCATGCGGCGGTGGCCGAGCTGACGATCGGCCTCATGTTCGCGCTGCTGCGCGGCATTCCGCAGATGGACCGGGACATCCGCAACGGCAAGTGGTCGTCCGTCGCCGGGGTCGAGCTCATGGGGAAGGGTCTGGGCATCGTCGGAATGGGCGGGATCGGCAAAGAGGTCGCCAAGCGCGCGCTGGCCTTGGGTATGAACGTCCTGGGGTTCGATATGCATCCGGACGAGTCCTTCGCCGAACATCACGGGATCGAGTATGTGCCGGCCGACGAGCTCCTCAAGAATTCCGACATCGTGACCCTGCACTTGGGCCTCAATCCCGAGACACGGGGCTGGCTCTCAAAGATGCGGGTAGGGCGGATCCGCCCGGGATCGTACCTGATCAACACGGGCCGACCGGAACTCATCGACGAAGGGGCGGTCTTGGACGCGCTGCGCGGGCAGCGCCTCCGCGGGGCGGCGTTCGACCTGCCGGGCGAGGAGAACCTCTTCACTGTACCGCTCCTGACTCAGGAAAACGTGCTGGTGTCCTGCCATGCCGGCTCCAACACGGAGGAGTCGGTCCGTCGTCAGGCCGTCATGGCGGCGGAGAACGTCGTGGCCGTGTTGAGCGGCCAACTGAAGCTCGCGGCCTTCGCCACCGCTAGTTAGTTCGAATGCCGCGGGACATTCCTCTCGGCAACGGCAAGCTCCTCATCACCTTCGACCGCTACTATCGAATCCGCGACATCTATTTCCCCCACGTCGGCAAGGAAAACCATACGGTCGGCCATCCGTGGCGGTTCGGCGTGTGGGTGGACGGGCAGCTCTCCTGGTTGGGGCCCGACTGGCAGATCTCCATCAAGTACCGGGAGGGAACGATGGTCTCACAGGTCGAGGCCTATCATCCCGGCTTGCAGGTCCGGCTTGTCTGCTCGGACGCGGTGGACTTCTATGACCCGATCTACGTTCGGAAGATCATCGTACGGAACCTGACCGACCGGGAGCGCGACATCCGCCTGTTCCTCCACCAGGACTTCCATCTCTACGAATCCGACGTCGGCGACACGGCGGCCTACGAGCCGAAGCACAAGACCATCACCCACTACAAGATGCGGCGGTATTTTCTGACGAACTACATGGCGAACGGGGCGATCGGCGTCCAGCACTTCGCCACCGGCCGCAAGGAAGTACCAGGAGGAGAAGGGACCTGGCGGGACGCCGAGGACGGCCGTCTGGAAGCCGGCCCGATCACGCAAGGCTCGGTGGACTCGACGCTGGGCGTCGCCCTTAAAGTGCAGGCGCAGGGGTCGCAGGAGGCGTGGTACTGGATCATCGCGGGGGAAGACTGGTTCAGCGTCAACAACCTGAACAAGCGGGTCGAGGAGCGGCTGCCGGAGTATTACATGATACGGACGGAGAAGTACTGGCGCTACTGGCTCAACCTGGACTGCATCAACTTCGGCGATCTCTCGCGCAAGGTCGTGGACCTCTATTACCGGAGCCTGCTGGTCATCCGGACCCAGGTGGACGACAACGGTGCGATCATCGCGGCGAACGACTCGGACATCACGACCCAGGCGCGCGACACCTACTCGTACCTCTGGCCGCGGGACGGCGCGCTGATCGCGCACGCGATGGACGTCGCGGGCTATCCGCAGCTCACCCGGCGGTTCTTCCGGCTCTGCTCGCAGTTGCTGACGCCGGAGGGCTATTTCCTCCAGAAGTACAACCCGGACGGGACGCTGGCGTCCTCCTGGCATCCCTGGGTCAAGGACGGCGAGCCCCAACTGCCGATCCAGGAGGACGAGACGGCGCTCGTCCTCTGGGCTTTGTGGCATCACTTCGAGCGCTTTCGGGACGTGGAATTCATCACGCCCCTCTATGCGCCGCTGGTCAAGCGGGCCGCCAATTGGATGGCCGCCTACCGGGATCCGGTCACCGGCCTGCCGCACGCCTCGTACGATCTGTGGGAAGAGCGCCACGGAGTGATGGCCTTCACCTGCGCGGCGGTCTACGCCGGCCTGATGGCCGCCGCGAACTTCACCGAGGGGTTCGGCCAGGCCGGTCTGACGGACACCTACCGTCGCGCCGCGGCAGCAGTGAAGGCTGGGATGGATCGCTACCTCTATCGTCAGGAGCTGGGCCGCTTTGCGCGCATGGTCACGTTCAAGAAGAACGGGACGCTGGACAACGTGGATCCGGCGATCGACGCGAGTCTCTACGCGGTCGGCTACTTCGGGGTCTACGATCCCGCGGATGAGCGGGTGACGCGGACGATGCAGGCCATCCGCGACCGGCTGTGGTGCAAGACCTCGGTGGGCGGGATCGCACGCTACGAGAACGACTACTATCACCAGGTCAGCCAAGACCTCGCCAACGTGCCCGGCAACCCCTGGTT
>DASQRT010000254.1:0-8429 GCA_035642795.1 Nitrospirales bacterium | reverse complement strand
CCCGTGATCGAGCCCATGACGGTGGTTTGTCGCATGTAGAGGTAACGAAGGTCAACCCGCACTTCAGGTCCCGACGTGGCACCGCAGGTGACGAGCCGGCCGCCCTTGGCCAGCGAGCGGAGGCTCTGCTCCCACGTGGCGGGCCCGATGTGCTCAATGACCACGTCCACGCCACGCCCGCCCGTCGCGCGCTTGACGCTGTCCGCGATCGCGTCCCGCGTGTGGTTCAACACGACATCCGCACCCAGCCCCTTGGCCTTCGCGACCTTGTCGTCCGAGCCCACCGTCGTGATCACTCTCGCGCCGGCCGCCTTCGCCATCTGCACCGCCATACTGCCGACGCCGCCGCTGGCCCCCAGCACCAGCACGTCTTCCGCCGGCTGCAGCCGGGCGAGGCCGAACAGCATGTGCCACACGGTGACCGCCGTCAGGGGAAACGCTGCGGCCTGCTCGAACGAAAGCGAGCCGGGGATCGGAATCACGTTGAGGGCTGGCACCTTGACGAACTCTGCCAGCCCGCCGTCCACCTGCGCGCCGAGAATGCGGTACGAGGTGCAGAGGTTGTCCTGCCCGCCCAGGCAGAACTCGCACCGCCAGCACGAGAGCCCCGGCGCAACAAACACGCGGTCGCCCGGTTTCAGGCCCGCACCTTCGCCTCCGACCCGCTCCACCACGCCGGCGACGTCGCAACCGCCGATATGGGGCAGCGGGACCTGATAGGCTGGGATGCCCTGGCGAATCCAGATATCGAGATGGTTCAGCGCGCAGGCCTTGACCCGGACCAGGATCTCGCCCGGGTCCGGCTTGGGCTCCGGAGCATCTTCATACCGAAGCACCTCCGGCCCGCCGTGCTGGTGAAAGCGCGCCGCCTTCATCCGTTCAGAATGTCACGGACCCTTCAACCACCATGACGGCCTGCCCGCCCACGGTGACGTACTGGATCTCATCGTCATCTGAGTGGACATGAACGGTCAGACGGGAAGGGCGATCGATCTCGTAGCCCTGCTCGCAGATGATCTCGGTCGTCGGACCGACATCCACCACCCCGTGCTTGACGAGGTACGCGCCGAGCGCGCCGCTCGCAGATCCCGTGGCCGGATCCTCGAGCACCCCGACCGGCGAGGCGAACATCCGGGTGTGCGCCGTGGACTGTTCCTCCACCGTGACCGTCGTGAACAGCATGAGGCCTTGGGCTTTGTGCTGCTCGCAGACGCTGTTGAGCAGCCCGATGTTAGGGCTGGCCTTGGACACCGCCGTCAGGGTGCGGATCGGCACGATCATCACCGGAAACCCCGTGGAGACGACTTCCACCGGCAGGCCGGTGCCGGTGATCTGGGTCTTGGGCACTGCGACGGCCTTGGCAACTTCGAAGAGGTCCCGCAACGGCTCCACCATCCCGATGAACTCCGGCTTCGGCTGGCTCATCATGATCTGCCGGACGTGCCCATCCCGCACCATCATCTCAAGAGGGAACACACCGACGCTGGTCTCTTGATGGATGCGGGTGACCGGCTCCTGCAGCCGCAGGACGCCGAGATGCGCCAGCACGTAGAAGGCGCCGATGACCGGATGGCCTGCGAACGGAATCTCCCGCGCGGGGGTGAAGAACCGGAGACGGTACTCGGCGGAGGGATCGGTCGGCGGGAGCACGAAGACGGTTTCGGAGAGGTTCATCTCCCGGGCGATCTTCTGCATCTCCCAGGCGTCCAGGTTGCCCGCGTCCGGAACCACGGCCACTGGATTGCCTCCGAACACGGTGTCGGTGAACACATCCGCCTGGTAGAACTTGACGGTGCGCCGTTCGGACATCCGCCACCCCCGAGGCGGCTTACTCTATGAGATACCCCCGTAATTGTCAACGCGGCCAGAGGGTATGCTAGAATGCGCCGCATCATGTTGAAGCCACCGCTGCCGAAGGATGTGACGTTCGACCAGATCAATCGGATCCTGGAGGTCACGGACGAGTTCGAGCTGGACCGCGAGTGGATCGAGATTCCCTTGAGCGTCGCGAGCCCCGGCAAGATCCACAAACTCCCCAACGGCAAGATCGAGATCGTCGTGGACGCCGATAGGCCCTTCGATGAATGGCTCGCCGCCGCCAGACAGCAGCTTCGACAGGTCGCAGGGCTCTAAATGGATGACGGAACGATCGAGCTGGGTTCGCCGCAGACCCCGTCGAACGGTTCAGCCGTCGAGTCGCCGCAGGGTGATTCGCCTCTGCCGACGGACACAGCGCCAGCACCGACGAAAGACGAATCCGTTTCGGAGACCACCCAGGTCATCGCGAAGGCGGTCCGGTACGTCAAGGCAAAACGCGGGGGAGACCTGGCCGCCATCATTCTGGCCGGCTCCGCCGCAAGGGACGCCATGACGAGCCACAGCGATGTGGACCTGCTGGCCCTGGTCCTGGGTTCGGACAACAGTCACGAGTTGGTCCGGATTCTCTCCCGCATCGTCGAGATCCGCTATCTCGGCGTGTCCGAGGCCGAGGAGCAGGTTCAAACGTCGCCGCGCCTGCCTATCATCCTGCGCAAAGCCCGCGTCCTCTATGAACTGGAAGCGGCAGGATCGCAATTACTACAGAAGGCCCATGCCCGCTTCCGGCAGGGACCACCCTCTTTGACCATCCACGACAAGATCCGACTCTGCGCGACCGTCCTCCACTGGCTGGGAAAGGCGGAAGACCAGCAGGCCGACCCGGCGATCGCCCGGCACCTCCTTTCGATCTTTCTTGATGAAGCCATGAGCGCCTTCTACCAGCTACGCGGGTTCTGGCCGGCTTCACCCGTCGAGCACCTCCGCTTCATCAACCAGCGCGACCATGCCATGGGGGACCTCCTGCAACAGGCCTTCACGGCCACCGACCTTTCCGACCAACTGGCGACAGCCCGGCGCATCGCCGACCATCTGTTCAAGGACATCCCCGCCCCGGCGCGAATCGACTAGTAGGGGCACGGCGCGCCGTGCCCCTACTTGATAAATCGCCGTGCCCTTACCTTACAGATTCTTGAACACCTGCTCGTAGAGCAGCCGCGCGAGCAGATCGTAGCCGGCCGTCGTGAGGTGTAGCCCGTCGTTCGAGTACGAGGCCGCCAACCAGTGCGTGCCCGGCTCGGCCGTCGCGGTGAAGAGATCGACGCAAGGCAGACCCCGGCGGACGCAAGAGCCGGCGATCAGCACGTTCAGGTCGTGCCGTCGCGGAATGTGGTCATCGAATCCGCGGATGGATGGCACCGTCACCGCCACCACCCGGATGCCGGCCTTGGCGGCCCGTGCGTACATCGTGGTAAGGTTGCGCATGATCTCCACCGGCTGAAGGTTCCAGCCCAGATCGTTGGTCCCTCCAAGTGTGACCACCCAGGCTGGCCGGTGGCGCACCACGTCGCGCTCGAAGCGTTCGCCCATCTCCGCCGTCAACTCTCCGCAGACTCCGCTGATCTGGACTCGCGCGCGATCGACGAGCCGCTCCGCCAGGAAACGACCATAGGGCGTCTCCTGGTAGTCGGGACATTCCTCGGTCGGAGATTGGAACCCAGCGGTAAGGCTGTCGCCGAAGCAAATGATGAGAGGAAGCGTGGGGACGGGCACGCGACCGGAGCTACTTGCTCTCGTCGTCGCTGCCCTCTGTTGAAGCTGTTCCGGCCTGGGCGGTCACGACACCGGCGAAATTCACCTGGATGCTCATTTTATAATTCGAGCCCTCATTCAGAGTCCCGGCAAGTCGCTCCACGGGCTCAGCGCCGTACTTGAACTTGATGATGACGTCGGTGGTGTCGCGGAGACGGGGCGTATTGAGACTCCTGGCCCTGTCCTTCCTGATGTTCCCTAAGGAGTGCGGCTCCGACCAGACGACCAGCGTCACATCCGAAAGGTCCTGTCCCGAGTTGTTCTGCACGGTGATCATCGTACTGGTCGTTTTCCAGAACTGGAACCGCGGCGGGATGTTGTTCCGACTTGCCCACACAAAGAGCACCACCAACGCGAAAATCAGGTACTCTTTCTTCATCGGCACTCCTTTCGCCAGGGCGCAGAGCAGCGCTACAGGCTTCACAGTATACAGAGTTACGGGACAGGGTCAACCCTCAGATGAAACCAAGGCTCATGGTTCTCGGTACCGGCGCACGCTGGGATTCAGCTCGCGGGCTTTTTGGATCAAGACCTCCCCTGCCTCCTGCTGGCCCAGAAACTTGAGACACGCCCCCTTCAGTGCATAGCCTTCGGCCCCATCAGGAACCTGGCTGAGGTACGCGTCGGTATAGGCGATCGCCACCGGGAAGTCCTGATCCAGGAAGGCCACCTCGGCCTGTGCGAAATCCACCCACCGCCGCAGGAGCACGGCCTCCGCCCCTCCCACACCGCGATCCAGGTGTTGCCGGACCGTGGCAAACCTGCTCCGCGCCAGGTCACGGCGCCCGTTATAGTACAGATCCAGGCGGGCCTGGAGGTACTGGGCGCGGAGGTTGTCCCGTTCCAGCGCGAGTGCGCGCGCGACAAACGAGCGGGCCTTGTCAACATCACCGTAGGCCAATGGCGGTAGGTAGGGTGCCGCCATGTAGTACTCGGCTTGCCCAAGCAAGGCCCCGACATGCTCCGGCACCTGCGTCAGGACTTGCTCGTACAGATCCAGCGCGATCATGATCGCGCGCCGGCTCTTGATCACACCGTCCAGAATGGAGGTCCGGTAGTACCACGCCAGGGCGGCCTTCAAGGAGTACGCACGAGCGCTCCAGTACAGGCAATCGAGTCGCTGTTGCGGCACGCTCTGATCCCGGCCCACGAGGGACAGGCACGCATCAAACATCGGCAGCGCCCTGTCAGGATCATAGAGCAGGAAGTGGGCCAGCCCTAGGAGGTAGGATGTCTCGCTGTCGATGGGCGGGTTGGCCCACATGCCTTCGAGATGGCGCAGAGCCAGGCCGGGATCTTTCCGGTCGAAGAGCGCGCTCCGTGCCGCCTGGACGGCCTCTTGATGAGGCTTCGTGTGGTGCGCATCAGCCGGCGCGGCCAGGCCGAGAACCCCGCACAGAAGCAACACGTATGATGCGGAGACCGTCCGCGCCGCCATAGAGCAACCGCGTTCAGTACTTGTCGTAGGTTTTGATGCGCCCGTCACCGCAATCGATTTCCATGACCACGTCGTCGCGCACGTTCACGACCGCCCGGATGGGTTTCTCGGCAACGAGCGGACTGGTAAACGTGAGTGCCACGCGCGTCTTGGCCTGGTTGGCCTTGATGGTGGTAGGCGCTCCCAGGATCTGAATAAGGTCCGCCCGCTGGCCGCCCGGCTCCAGGCCGCCACAGGTACGGAGATTGGCCTCGCCCAGCTGGTGCGTTCGCCAGGCCCACGCGCCCGCCAGCACGACCACGCACGCGAGCCCCAGGAGCAGCCAACCCAGACGGCGCGTCACTGACAGGACTCCCGCGTCCACGATTGCCGTCCCCAGCCGAGCATACCGGTCGGATGGTACCGGAGAGAGCAGCATGTCATCAATGACTCCGTGCGGTCGCCGTTCGGTGCAACAGCACAGCGACTGCCGCCAGCACGACCAGCCCTGGCCATCCCCCCAGCGGCGGTGTCTCGAAAAGCTGGAAGGGATCCGCGCCCAGCGTCGGCCAGATCCCGCTCAGAGCGATCGGCACCGCCAGCAGGATGCCCATGAGCGCTTCGCCGGTCACGAGACCGGCGGCGAACAGAAGCCCGCGCGAGCTTCCTGCCTCCGTGGGCTCGCCTGCACTCCGCCTCGCCAACGCGCCGACCAGGCCCCCGGCCAGAATCGCCGTGGAGAGCTTCAGCGGTAGGTAGATGCCCAAGGCGACCGCGAGCACCGGCATCCGGAAGTCAGAGCGGCGCGCCGCCAGCCGCCGGTCCACCAGAATGACGGCGATACTGATGACTACGCCCAAGCCGACCAACTCCCATGGGAGCGTGCCCCCGAACACGCCGCGCGCCAGGCTGGCCATGAGCATGGCCTGCGGTGCGCTCAAGGGATGAGGATGATCCGCCGTAACCTGGCCGATGCCGTACTTGGCCTGCAGCAGGACCAGCACCGGCACGATCACCACCGCGGCAGTTGCCACCCCGACCACTTGCATGATTTGCTGCTTCCACGGCGTGGATCCCACGATGTAACCCGTCTTGAGGTCCTGCAGATTGTCCCCACCCATCGCCGCCGCGCAACACACGACCGCCCCGATCAGGAGCGCTGCCGCCGGCCCGGCCGGATGGCCGCTCCCCATCACCGGCACCAGTACCAAGGCAGTCAGCCCGATCGTTGCGATCGTCACCCCGGACACGGGATTGCTCGAGCTGCCCACGAGCCCCGCCATGTAAGCGGCCACGGCGGAAAAGAGAAACGCCGCGCCGGCCATGAGCACCGTCATCACCAGAGCGACGACGCCGTCCCGCACGACCGTCTGATAAATGAGCGCCATCGGCACCAGCACCAGCGCGAATGGCACCAGCACCCAGAGCAGCGGCGCATCATAGTCTGTTCGGGGGAGGACGGTCCCGAGCCGACGCCCTCCGGCCGAGGCGTCGCGATAGGCAGCGACCGACCGCCGCACGCCTTCCAGCAAGGGCCCGCGAAGCTGGACGAGGGTCCAGAGTCCGCCGACCAGCATGGCGCCGATGCCAACATACCGGATGCGGGTGCTGCCGATGGACTTGGCCGCCTCGATCGCCGCCACATTTTCCGGGGCGCCCATCCATCCTCCGTACAATGGCAACAGCACCAGCCAGCCCAGCGCCCCACCCAGGAACACCACGCTGGCCGTGTTCGGTCCAATGATGAAGCCCACAGCCAGCAAGGCCGGCGAGAGGTTGACGCCGCCATAGACCACAGATCGTCCTACGCGCGCGGCGCCCTCCAAGGCCTCCGACCAGAGCCGCAGACCGCTCTCGCCCAGTTTGACGAGCCCGCCGATGATCGCCGCCGAGAGCAGCGTGCGAAAGCCGGCCACCGCCATTCCCACATCCGATCCGACCTTGAGGACTTCGGCCGTCGCTATCCCTTCTGGATACTGAAGTCGCTCGGTCACGATCAGGACGCGCCGCAAGGGGATCGTGAACAGCACGCCCAGGAGACCCCCCACCGAGGCGATGGCCGCAGTCTGGCCGTAGTCGAAGCTCGTCCAGTAGCCGATGAGCATGAGGGCCGGGATGGTGAAGATCACGCCGGCGGCGAGGGCTTCGCCTGAAGACGCGGCGGTCTGCACGATGTTGTTTTCGAGGATGTTTGACTCTCGGAAGAGGCGGAGCACCGCCATCGAGACCACCGCCGCCGGAATGGACGCCGACACTGTCATCCCGGCGAACAGGCCGAGGTACGCATTAGCCCCGGCCAGGACGGCGGCAAGCACGACTGAGAGGATGACGGCTTTGACGGTGATTTCCGGAAGCGTCACCTCGGCCGGGATGACCGGCCCCGGCTCCGGTGGCGAGGCAGGAGGCGCGACAGTCGTCATTCACCCCTTCTCGATCGGATAGCCGGCCTCGCGCCAGGCCCGGATGCCTCCGTCCATCGAAAAGACGTTGGTATAGCCCATCTTCCGTAGATTGTCGGCGGCCAGTGCGGACCGGAACCCCCCGCCACAATACAGGACGATCTCGGCGTGCTTGTCCGGGATCACGGTCTCGATGTCCCGCTCGAGGATACCGCGCCCCAGGTGCACGGCCCCCTTAGCATGATCGGTTCCCCATTCGTTGTCCTCACGGACGTCAATGAAATGGAGCCGCTCGCCGCGGTCCAGCCTGGCCTTCACCTCGGCGATCGGGCATTCCTGGATGTGCTTCTTCGCTTCTTCGACTAGCTTCAGAAACCCCGGATTGTGCTTCATCGTTCCCTCACACCCACGCGTGCTTGAACCGCCACAAGTTCATTTTAACTTGAGCTTACCCGAACATTCGACAGAAGGCAAAATGAGCTTGTCAATCAACGGACAGTTCGGGTAGACTGACGCGGTTTTTCGAGGAGGACCGCATGGCAATACACACGATCACGCTGACCCGGTACGGGATCGCCGAGGTACTGAAGTGGTGCATCGAGCGTAATCACAAAAACGTTCCCGGAACCGACAGCGCCGCGTTTCAGCGGATGCAGGAGGAGATGAAGAAAAAGCCCGACACATCGGATTACTTCACCCTCCACCAGTTCTGGAAGGAGCCGGTGACCATCGAGTTCACGGACGAAGAGATCCACACCGTGGACCGCTGCCTGTACGACAACCCCAATGCCGAGAACAATCAGAATCCCACGATCCGCTATCGCTTCTGGGTCGCCATGGAGAACGCCAAGGAAGCCGAAGCGAAGATGGAGAAGAAGGGACATTGATGCTGCTCCCTGCCGCAGTCGCACTCGCCCTGTGCCTGACTGCGACTCCAGCGGCGGCGGCTGCCGACGCGCCGGATTCCAAAGCCCCCCCCGCTTTCG
>DASQRT010000253.1:0-2489 GCA_035642795.1 Nitrospirales bacterium | reverse complement strand
TCTGGATGTTCACGTTCGGCCCCTGCGAAGGGCTCGGTCCGGTTCAGCCCCAGCAAGTCTTCGACGGTCTCATCCGACAAGCAGTGCAACGCGACGGCGGACCAGCCCAGCGTCGCAGCCGCGATCCGGACGGTCCCGATCGCGTGGCCCGCGTCGTGCTGGCAGTAGCGGAAGGCGCGCTCGCCGTACTTCCACGCCTCCCGCCAGTGGATGGATGACAGCCCCACGAGAAACGCCTGTGGCGGAGACGCGTGCAGCAACTCCGCGAACAATTCGTCGGGGCAGTCCGCGCGTCGCTCCAGCCCGTGCTCCTTGGGGGCGTAGTGGTACAGGCCGGGGGTGTCAGCTAAGCCATCGACCGCGCCGATCAGGAGATAGCCCTCGGTGGGGTGCAGGTTCCCGCTGGAGGGGTTGCTGCGCAGCGCCCAGCGCGCGTCGCCGGCCTGCTTCCAGGCGGACAGGGCGAGCGCGTTTTCGAAGAGGCGCGAGAGGGTGCGGATCGTGACCGGCGCGCTTGGCACGGCGCCCGGGCGGTACAGGTGCTCATACGGCGGCGAGAGCGGCTCTTCGTCCAGGCTCAAGATCGGCAGGCGCACGAGGGTGGCGCCCTCGTATCGGCGGAAGGGGTTCGGTTGGTTCGCCCAGTCCAGGTAGCCGAGTGCGCGGGCATAGCGGTTGAAGTGATGCTTGGTCTCCTCGTGATACCGCATCACCGTTTCGAGTTGTTTCACGTCGTGCATACCGGATGTGGAGCTTACCATGAATCGGGTTTCGCTTGACTCGCTCTAGCGATGGATGGTACGGACTCGAAAGCGATGGGTAAGCTCGACCTCGCCAAGGCCATTCTCGAGACCGGCTCCTTTCACTGGAAGACGACGCCGCAGTTCACGCTGGCGTCCGGCCGCGTCAGCGAGTACTACGTCAACTGCAAGCAACTGCTCTCGCACCCGAAGTACCGGCGAATCCTCGCCGAATTGATCGCCGACCATCTCAAAGGCTGGGACGTCCAGGCTGTGGGCGGGATGGAGATCGGCGCGATCCCGATCGCCACCGCTGTGTCCGACTATGTGTACGACCGCACGGGCCGCGAGCTGCGGACCTTCGTGGTCCGCAGGACGCCCAAGGACCACGGGATGAAGCACGCGGTGGAAGGAGCCTTTTTGCCGGGGGACCGCGTGCTGGTCGTGGACGACGTGCTCACCACCGGCCAGGCAACGATCGATGCCATCACGCAGGCGCGCGCGGCCGGCCTCGATGTACGCCACGCACTGGTGCTCGTGGACCGGCAGGAGGACGGCGGCCGCCAGCGCGTCGAGGCTCTCGGCGTCCCGCTCACCAGCCTCCTCACCCTCCAGGACCTGAAAAACCTCAAGGGCAAACCCGACTAACGCCTATCCCCGTTTCTTGCCCGTCTCCGGCCAGTGTGTTAGATTCGCCGCGGGTATTTTGCACGATGGAACGCACGTACAATCCCCAGCAGATCGAAGCGAAATGGCAGCGGGTGTGGGCTGAGCAGCAGACCTTCCGCGTGACCGAAGACGCGTCCCGCCCCAAGTTCTATTGCCTGGAGATGTTCCCCTACCCCTCCGGCCGCATCCACATGGGCCACGTGCGCAACTACGCCATCGGGGACGTGCTGGCCCGGTTCAAGACCATGCGCGGCTACAACGTGCTGCACCCGATGGGCTGGGACGCCTTCGGGCTGCCTGCGGAGAATGCGGCTATCGAAAAGGGCGTGCACCCCGCGCAGTGGACCACCGAGAACATCCGTTACATGCGGAACCAGTTGGAGCGCCTGGGCCTCTCGTACGACTGGAGCCGCGAGGTCACCACCAGCGAGCCAGACTACTACAAATGGAACCAGTGGCTCTTCCTCAAGTTCTACGAGAAGAGGCTCGCGTACAAGAAGCGCTCCACGGTGAACTGGTGCCCGGGCTGCGAAACCGTGCTCGCCAACGCACAGGTAGACGAAGGCCGCTGCTGGCGGTGCGAGAGCGTGGTGGTCCAGAAGGAGCTGGAGCAGTGGTTCTTCCGGATCACGGCTTACGCCGAGGAGCTGCTGACCGGCTGCGACCGGCTCTCCGCTTGGCCGGCGCGCGTGCTGGCCATGCAGCGCAACTGGATCGGCAAGAGTATCGGCGTGGAGGTGGACTTCCCGCTCGCCGAGCCGCTGTCCGACCTGCCGGCGATCCGGATCTTCACCACCCGACAGGACACGATCTTCGGCGCGACCTTTATGAGCCTCGCGCCCGAGTCGCCGCTGGTCGAGCGGCTGATAGAGGGCCGCCCGGAGGCAAAGGCCGTGCGGGAGTTTGTCGCGCGTGTCTCCCGACAGGAGAAGGCGCTCCGGACCGCCGCCGACCGGGAGAAGGAAGGAGTCTTCACAGGCGCCTGCGCTGTGAACCCCTTCACGCTGGAGCCGATTCCGATCTGGGTGGCGAACTTTGTCCTCTACGAATACGGGACCGGCGCGATCATGGCGGTGCCGG
>DASQRT010000252.1:0-2715 GCA_035642795.1 Nitrospirales bacterium | reverse complement strand
TGTGGGGCGCGTATGAGAAGGTCAGTGTGAAGCGCTCCGGCTAGACTCTGGACGCGTGACCCTAGTTTGCCGCGAGCCTCTCGGCGTCCCAGGTCTAGTAGCAGTCTTAGCGGAACTGAATCGACATCCAGTCCCGCGTCGCGATGTTTCTGTGGCTGCCGCGTGTCGTCACGCTCGGCTAGACTCCTCGGCAAACGTCAGGGTGGACGGCCCGCAATCGGCAGCCCTTGGCCGTAGCCAATGAGCACGGACAACACGGCTGCGACGAGCGCAATCCCGAAACAGGTATGTTGTACGTAGGTCCAGTATTCTCCTTTCAGGCAACTCCATCGAAATGGTCCAATTTTAGTCGCCCAGAGCTCGCGCCGGCTCGTGAAGTGCGCACAGCGGCTCGCGATGACCCCGGCCGCCATTCCAGCGAGGCAGATGAAGCCTACGGCGAGGGCGAGAAAGCCTCTGTGAAACTTGAACACCGCCGGCTCGAAAGCAATCGCGGTGGCGAAGATAGTCGCTACCGTGGTGTAGAGCCCGATATCAAACTTCGTGTAGTCGAAGAGGAGCTTGAGCTGTTCGAGCCCTTTGCGGTTCTCCGCCGAGAAGACCGGACTCCGCTCACTCGCCGGCTCCGACAGGGCCATCGGGCGCCGCCGCGCTTGATCCTGCTCCGCTCGCTCGAGGGCTCTGAAGAACGTGCTCACGCCTGGGGGACCATGTGGGCCGCGCGACCAGGCTGTCAAGACTTCAATTGCCCGCGTCAATAGCGGGTACGGGACCCCCGGGCGACGCGCGAGCCCGTAAAAGATCAGAATTTGCGGGCGGCGTCTCCATCAGCGCACCAGGCCGTCACATTTCTAGGTGATCGACCGTGAGACCGCGCCATCCCGGGCAATTTTGAGGCTGTGAACACCTGTGGAAATGTGGACAAGGCCGGTGGCGGATGAGAGGCGAGTGTCAGCCTCGACGCGAGTTCCCGCGTGCCGCCAAGGACGCGATGCGTCGCCCTGTCGTCACAGTGGACGTTTTGGAGCAGCAGCGTTTGGGCGGCTACGGTAGGTACTGTCGTGGTGACGGGCTACTGCATGTACAATCAACGCGTCGCGAATCTAGTCCAGAGTCATACGTTTTTGACGCAACAAGCGTGCGTGGCTTCCGGAATTATTGGTCCTATCAATTGGCGTCGCTATGATCGGGAGTTTGGAGGACCAACGTCGGGCCGAGATCCGGCTCGATGCCGTCAAGGAGTTCAACCGACTAACCAACGCCTACGTGGCAGCGTGTATCGTTCCCGACGAACGGAAACTGCTTTACTCCGAATGGCTGCGGAACCTGAACGTAGTCGCTTCGACAATCCGCGTCCTCTTCTCCAATAGCGCGTTCGATGCCGCGAAGAAAGTCAACGATTCCTACCTCAAGCCGTTCGCTGTGTGGGATAGGGACCCAGACAAGATGCAACGTGCTCACGCATTCGCAGATGCGTGCTATGAAGTGTTGGCTGTCCTCTACGGCGAGGTAATTCCCCTCCCGATTTGGAGGCAGAGGCTGGCCGCGATGACCGCCCACATCTCGCGTAGGACGAACGGAGGCGGGCGGTGACGAGGGCCATTCGGCAGAAGTCACCTCGATGGGAAGGCCTCGCGAGCATTTCGGTATTTCTCACGCTGAAGCTGCTCGCACTGTCCACTGCGAATCCGGTGCTGGTGATGCTAGCAAATGTGGCCTTCTTCGTTTGCATCGTAGCAGCGATCGCGTGGATCATTCTCGCCGTCGTAAGGAGGATACGTCGATGGTCGCCGCCATCTTCCTCAGGCACCATCGACCCGCGTGGGCCGAAGGTTTATCGGCTCGATGGATACGGAAGGTGAGTGGGGTCACAGGAGGGCATACCGCACCGACGCTCGGCCCGAAGACGCGCGGTAGTTAATAGGTCTGGCTTCGGTGTCTATTGTGACCTTCCTCTCCACAGGCGCGACCTTGCAGCCTGCCCTTGCTCAGCTCCGAGAATCAGGCCCCTGCGCCATTCATCGTCCGCTGGGCGAACCGTACAAACCCCGAGCATCTGCTCCGAAGAATCGTCAAGTCGATCACTGCTGCAACCGCCGCGGAGTCACCGTGTGTGTAGACCTTCTGAGCGGCCGCAAGACGGTGAACAATGTACGCCTTTGGATCGACGATACCCTGCTCGACGTTTCCGCCTGGAAACGGAATGGCGACGCCCGTGACCGCCGATATCGCTGCGTCGCGTGGCAGGGCGTTCGTTCCCAGCTCGTTCCTATCGCGCCGGTCGGGCTGTGCTCCATCCCAGTCGTATAGAACGTCGCCCGCCAGCCTCGGTCATCGTACTGATTCAATTGCAGATCATGGCCCTGGCGGTGCAAGCCGACAGCCACGCAAATGCCGGCGCACGAGTCCAACCAGGTGCGGAGAGCCCAGAGCGCCCGGTCGTATGGGCATCGAGCACCCGGCGCAGCCTAGAGCCGCACGGAGGAGCTGGCCACCTTGGTCGCATGGGTTATTCGATTACCTGGTCCGCCTGGAGCAGCAGTGTCTGCGGAATCGTCAGTCCCAGTGTCTTAGCTGTTTTCACATTGACGACGAGATCGAATTTCGTCGGTCGCTCGACTGGAAATTCGGTCGGCTTGGCGCCTTTGAGAATCTTGTCCGCGATATCAGCCGCGCGGCGGAACATCACGCGGATGTTGGCGCCGTAGCTGAGGA
>DASQRT010000251.1:0-4259 GCA_035642795.1 Nitrospirales bacterium | reverse complement strand
AAGCCGCCCAGTATCTGCGCCTGGCGCTGCCGACCTTCTACCGCTACATGTGGCAGGGAAAGATTCCGAGCTCGAAGATCGGCGGACGCTATCGGTTCAAGAAATCTTTGTTGGACAGATGGCTCGGCAAGAAGGCCGAGGGCGAAGACGTCAGCGGGCGGAACAAGTTCGTTGGGAAGGTGTCGGCCATCAAGCGGGACGCCATTCTGGCGCAGGTCAATCTGGAAGTGGGCGAGCACAAAATCACTGCCGTGATCACCCGCGATGCGCTGGACGACCTGGGGCTGAAGGTCGGCGATACGGCGGTGGCACTCATGAAGGCCACGGAAGTGATGATCATCAAGGAGCGGTGAGACTATGAACTGGGAGGCTATCATCCTCACGTTGAAGCTGGCTGGCCTGACTGCCTTGATCCTCGTGGTTGTCGGGATGCCGATCGCGTACTGGCTGACCTATTCCCGCTGGCGGTGGAAGTTTCTGGCGGAGTCGGTCGTGGCGCTGCCGCTGGTGCTGCCCCCGACAGTGCTGGGCTTCTACGTCCTCGTGGCGATCGGGCCCAAGAGTCCTCTGGGCCAGGGGTATCAGGCGCTCGTCGGCCATCCGTTGGCCTTTACCTTCGAGGGGCTGCTTCTCGCCTCGGTCCTTTACAGCCTGCCCTTTGCGGTGCAGCCCTTCACCGCGGCCTTCGGCGCCGTGGATTCCAAACTGATCGAAGCCTCGTGGACGCTGGGCGTCTCCCGGCTTACGACCTTCTTCCGGGTGACGCTCCCGCTGTCGGTCGCCGGCGTCGTGACCGGGATGGTGCTCAGCTTCGCCCATACAATGGGAGAGTTCGGCGTGGTGCTCATGGTCGGCGGCAACATCCAGGGCGTGACCCGCACGGTCTCCATCGACATCTATGACGAGGTGCAGGCGCTGAACTATGCGGGAGCGGCGCAGACCGCGCTTGTGCTGCTGGTCTTTTCGTTTGTCATTCTCTCGGTCGTCTACGCGGTGAACCGGAGGCTGTGGGCCGTATGGCCGATGAAATGACGGCTGACTTCGAGAAGCGGTACAACGGGGGGCCGACGATTCGCGCGGCGCTCCGGCTTCCGACCGGCCATCCCCACGTGACAGTCCTGTTCGGGCCGTCGGGGGCCGGTAAGACGACGGTCTTGCGCTGCCTTGCCGGCCTTGAGCGGCCCGAGCGCGGGCGCATCCGCTTCGCGAAGGAGGTGTGGGTGGACACGGACGTGGGCGTCATGGCGCCGCCGCAAACGCGGGGGGTCGGCTACCTGTTCCAGGACTACGCCCTCTTTCCACATCTGACGGTCGCCGGGAACATCACCTATGCGATCCACGACCTCGACCGGGAGGAGCGACACGCGCGGCTTGCGGAGATGCTCCGCCTCATGCAGCTCGAGGGGTTGGAAGACCGGCTGCCTGCTCAGCTCTCCGGTGGGCAACAGCAGCGGGTCGCGCTCGCGCGCGTGCTCGCTCGTCGCCCCAGGCTCTTGCTGCTCGATGAGCCCCTCTCCGCGCTGGATGCGCCGACCCGTGAGCAGCTCCGGGGAGAGCTCAGATCCGTGCTGCGCGGTCAGAGCATGCCGATCCTGTGCGTGACCCATGATTGGGTGGAAGCCTTGACGCTGGCGGATGAGGTGGCGGTGATGGCCGGCGGGCGGATCCTCCAAACCGGCTCGCCGGATCAGGTGTTCAGCCGGCCTGCAAACGCCGACGTGGCCGCCATTGTCGGAGTCGAAACGGTGATTCCAGGGAAAGTCGTGGGCCGCCAGGATGGCCTGGCCGCGTTCGATGTCGCGGGCAAGCAGCTTTGGGCCGTCGAAGCGAGCGGCAAGGGCGAGGAGTTCTATCTCTGCATTCGGGCCGAGGATGTGACGCTCGAAATCGGGACCCGCCCGAGCAGCAGCGCCCGCAATCACCTCGCCGGACGGGTGACAGACGTGCGCCCGGCTGGCCCGGTCTCGCGCGTCGGTGTGGACTGCGGCTTTTCGTTGACGGCCCTGGTCACCCGCCAGGCGGCGCAGGACTTGGATCTGAAACCTGGAACACCGGTGACGGCCACCGTGAAGGCATCGGCCATCCACTTGATTCCGCGCTGAGCGACACGACTATTATTCCAAACCCTTGTCCAGATTCTTTGTGACCAATTCGAAGATGCGTATTCCGGAAAGCTTCTCGGATACGATCACATGCTTGGCGCCCTCTTTTAGAAGAGTATTTGCTTCCTCATTTTCTTCAGCGGTCATGATAAGTTGGGCTTGAGGAGCTATTTGTTTGAGATGCGCTAACAGCCGACGGTTGGTGATCCCTCTGAGAAAGGTGTCTGAAACGGAACAGACGACAAAAGACGCATCTGCAATCCCCCAATGGTGAAGGGTCTCTGGGTAAGCTATGTCGCCGTACACCCAATGAAATCCCCGTGATTCCAATTGATCTTTGAGTGCAGCATTAAAGTCCACCACCAAGACACGTTTCTTAAGATGTGGAGCTCGGGTCTCTACCGCCCCCAGAAACGCCATACCAGCCCGGAAACAACCCAATAGCACAATATCCCTCTTAGGCCTTTCACGGCGTATGGTCTTCTCCTCCTGAAGTCCCTTCTCTTGGATATTCAGGATGCGAACAGCGCGCATCAAGGCCCGGGTCAATGTGTCATTGAAGTTGATGATGTAGGTCGCCAAAATGGATGTGACTAGCATAGAGGATAAAACGGTGGAGGATAGCCCTTCCGATATGTGGCCGTAGTTTGCTCCCAGAGCCGTGATCACTAGGGAGAACTCGCTCATTTGAGCCAAGTTTAGAGCGGTAAGCACCCCATTTCGAAGCCCCATCCTCAAAAAATACACAGTGGGCGCCACAGAAAGTAACCGACTACCGAGCACAAACGCCGCAACAACCAAAGAAGTTTGCAACAACTGCCACGTGGGTACCGGCACCTTGAGTCCCAGCGATACAAAGAAGAGCGTGACAAAGAAATCACGAATTCCAGACAGCGTGGCGATCACGGCTGCGCCGTAAGGGAAGGCTGCGATGCTCATGCCAGCGATCAAAGCGCCCATCTCCTTCGATAGTCCTGCGATTTCCGCGAGACCGGAGATGAAGAAGCACCAGGCGATGGAGGTCAACAGCACCAACTCCGGACTCTTGCTGGCTACACGGAAGAGTCGGCTTAAAAGATGACGGCTGGCGAGAAAGGCGGTCATCACTAGGACCGCACCGAAACCCAAGGACTTGGCGATGTTTCCCAACTGGGGGTTCAACAGGTTGGGCTGGCAGGCCATAAAAACGATGGCACAGACATCCTGCAGAACCAGAACCCCTATGGTCAGGCGGCCGGTAACGGTGTGCGTCTCGAACTTGTCGTGCAGGAGCTTCACGACAATGAGGGTGGAGCTTAAAGCTGCTGCCACCGCGATATAGAGAAGATCGAAGTTCCCATTGCCTATCCTATAACCGAAGGATCGGAATGCTAAAAGGCCCAGTGCCACGCAGGAGGAAAACTGCACGATCCCCAGTGTAAACATTGACTTGCCCATCTTCACGAGTTCCTGAAGGTTGATCTCCATGCCGATGATAAAGAGGAGCAGGATGAGCCCTATCTCGGAGATCAGCTCGATATTGACTTCGTTCGTCACAAGCCCAAACCCTAGATGGGTCCCGAGAAGAACACCGCCCAGGACGTATCCGAGAATCAATGGCTGGCGGAAGAGCCGCGCCACATGAGACGCTGCCGCTGCGAAAATGATCCCGTAGGCGATGTCGGTTAGAAGCGAGAGGGAATAGTCAACCACACGTTATCCTTACTTTGAATCGCTCAATCGCCTTCCCCACCGCTCTGCTCCTCGCCGGCTCCTTCCTCGGCTTCCCCCATCATCCCCTCGTCGAAGTCTTCGCCCATCTCCCCGGCCATCTTTTTCATGAATCGCGCCATGCTCTTCGGGTCGCTTTCGTCGAGGTCGCCGAGGCTGCTCGGGTCAGCCAGTGACTCGAGGCGGGCATCCTCCGACTTGGGGGTGGCAATGCGGGACATGAGTCGGGTCAGCCGCTCGCTCCCGCAGTGCTGGCAGCGCGCCGGCTCGGGGTTGCTGATGCTCAGGACGAGGAGCGTGGTGCGCTTCCGGCAGGCGTCGCATTGGTATTCATAAATCGGCATTCCAGCACCTCGGCTTTGTGCCCAGCAATGTTGCTCAAAATCACAGGTGGACGTCAACCCTCCTCATATTATAATGGTAGGCATGGACGCGGGACCGGCCATG
>DASQRT010000250.1:0-3560 GCA_035642795.1 Nitrospirales bacterium | reverse complement strand
ACCCAGTTGCTGGTCGAGCAGAACGTCGGCATCAAATGGACGACGCTGATCCGGTTCGAGGAGACTCTTCAAGATTCGGAGATCTGGAAGCTCGCGGCCCAGTCCGGTTGTTGCACGCTGTACTACGGCATGGAGTCAGCCAACGAGCGCGTACTGAATCTCATGGACAAGCATGTCAAGCAGTCCGTGATCGTGAACAACCTGCGTGAGGCCGCCAAGGTCGGTATCTGGAACCATGTCATGGCCTTCTACGGCTTCCCGGGAGAGACGCGCGAAGAGGCGAAGGAGACCCGGCAGTTCCTCCTCGACAACAAGGAGCACATTCACTCCGTCGAGCTGTTCTATTTCGTGGCCTACCGCCACACGCCCATGGTGCGCACCCCGGAGAAGTTCGGGATCACGATCCACAAGCAGGAGGAATACGATCTCCCTCTCGACTACTACTACACGCTGAACGAGCCGGGCGGGGTTACCTGCCTAGAGGCTATGCGGTTGTGCGAGGAGTTCTACCAGAATGACTTCGCGCCGTGGGCCGTGCGGGTCAACGCCCGCGAGCACGTCTTCCTCTACATCTCCAAGTTCGGGACCAACCGGCTGTCCCAGATTTACGCGAAGGCGGCCAAAGCCGGGGCCAGCGTCTCTGGGCTGGTCACTTGGCCCGTCGCCCGCGGCGACGCTGAAGCGGACAGCGAGCAGGCGATGGCGCGGGTCCATTCGCACGCCGCCCCCTAGTCACCCATTAGCGCCTTCCTTCTTTTCCAACCGTTCGATCAGCAGGGCGTAGGCGGTGTGAATCTCCTTGGTCATGGCCTCGGCTTGCTTGTACTTGGCCATGTATTTGCGCGGGTTGTTGGTGACCATGGCGTAGCGGTGCGGGTGCCAGGTAAGGAGTAGTTCACGGCCCTTCTTGTCTAAGTCTTCCCGCGTGAAGGGCTCGGTGAGTTCGAAGAGCGCAAGGGCCTTGGCGAGGGATTCGTTCACCGTTTCTTCAGGAAGGGCGGGTCGCCATGGTCAAGTCGATAGAGCTGCAGCGGAAACAACGTCTCGCCGGCGGAGACCACCGTTGTGCCGCCATCGGGTGTGGCGCGCAAGATGTCGAGCGCGCGACTGTAATGATAGTCGCAGCCAACCGGAGCCAGCTTGTCCTTCAAGGCTTCCGGCCGTTCCCAATGGGCGGTCAGCAGGGCGGTGCGGGCGGGGTTCCGCCGGCTGAACATGAAGGAGAGATGGTCTGGGTACCAGTCGGCCCCGCCGGTCGCGTACGACACGAAGAGCCGGGCCTTCGCAGCAGTGGCCAACTGGGCCAAATAGCTGTTGGTGAGGAATCCGTCTTCCCCGACCTCCAGCCACTGTCCAGGAGGAGACAGGCAGGCGTGGACGGCGTATGTCCGTAACTCCTGAAGCTGTTGCTGGGAAGCGAAGATGGTCGAGATCGGCCCATATCGCTTGACGAGGTCATCGATGACGCCCTCCGTAAGGGCGGAACGGCCGGCGTTGGTCGGACCACTGTCGACATGCACCAGCGTGTTGCGGCCTCGGTCGGCGATCAAATAACAATTCCGTGGCATTTCGATGTCACAGGGGTCCTCCCCAAAAAACGGAACCGAGGCGACGCAGCCGCCCTCACAAGGGAAAGTCTCGCCGTGGGCCAGCTCGATCACGCGGGTGAAACCCAGTTCCCTGAGCAGCGCCGGATAATCGTAATAGAGCTTTCGGCGGTTCTTGCGGCTCGGTACGATGATCGGGATGTCCTTCGGCATGGTCAGCAGTGTTCGCGGGTCCACATGGTCGTCGTGGTCGTGCGTCAGGAAAATGGCGGCCGGCCGCGGGAGCAACGAGGCCCATAACGACGGGATAGGCATTTCAGCGAACCATGGCATCAGCCACGGGTCAAACAGGAAGAACTGCTCCTGCTGCCGGTATAGTAACGCAGCGTGACCAAGGTGGATCACGTCCCGGTCTTGCGTTGGGGCGAGCCAGTGGGAGCGGATCGACGAGCGCTGAGCGACGCCCAGGCAGTCATAGGCCTTGAGGTTTTCAAGCAGCCGCGTGATGTCGCCGGCGTTGCCAGGCCCGGATTTCTCGACCAAGGTTTGGAGTTCCGCAACCGTATGGGTTCCGTCCAGCAGCCCAAGGAACATCCCCAAGGCTGGCGCGGTGGCGCCGTTGAAGCGGAGGGGGAATACTTGTTGCGTCGCGGCATTGAAGCCGCGGAGCCCCATGTAGGTCATCGGCGCCGATTTCCCGGGATCCAGGGGATACTCCCACTGGAACGTGCCGTCCGGTCGTCGCCCGCACCGGATGTGAGCGCGCAAATGCGGTCGCGACTGGACCAGTTCGGCATAGGCGTCTTCCAAACGCCTCCGGCGTTCGGGATCGTCGAGCGGCCCCCGGTGAGCGAACACGTCGCTGATGGCGGTGTCGATGGCGCTCTGCATGAGGTGATGGGTTTCCTGGAGGCTGGCTACGACTTCGGGATCCACGCCTCCGAAGAACGGAAATGGCCCCGGAAGTTCCGCGCTTTCGAACTGGATCCACGTCCACGGATACAGGCTGAGATGGTGATCGCGGTTCCAGCTATTCCAGATGTTGGCCATGATGAAAGTCAGGGTAGTGCCGGGGGACTGCGCCAGTCAAGCGTCGCCTAGATCTTCTCTAGGAGGAAGAGAGTCGCATCCGGATTGACCCGTGCCTTGGGCAGGATGGCCCGGTGCATGCGGACCCCCGGCGTGTCCGCGACAGGATCGGCGACCCGCACACGAAGCGAGACACGGGGACACACCTCGCCCAACCATGAGGGTCCCACCAGAATGGCCGCGCCTTCCGGTGCCAGCGCTTTGGACACTGTGCCGAGCTGTCGCTCGCAGTCAGCTCGTTGCCAGTACTGATCGAACGGGACCCAGCCGTAGATCAGCCCGTACGACTTGGCATAGGCCGCCTCGTGATGCCGAGCGGCGTCCAGGAAGACGATCCGACGGAGATGGGCGAGAGTTCCCGCTGCTGCAGCCTGGTTCCAGATCCGTTGGGCTTGGCGCTGCGCGAATTCCGGGCGGGTGTAAAGGACGGTGTAGTCTCGATCCTGCGCCAAGTCCAGGCACTCCACCAGGACAGCATCCCAGTTGTGGATAAGGGCAGATTTGAAAGCCGTTGGTCCTTTCCTTGCTGAGGCAACTCGATCGAGGTATTCCAAGACTTGTTCCACCACCAGCGAGAGAGTTGCCACCTCATCCACCATCGTTTCGTCGTCGGGATAGAGTGGAACAGCGCAATAGGCGCGCTTCGTGTCGAGCACGGGGATTTCCTCTGGAAAGAGCGCCCGCCAAGTCGGAACCGAAGCGGGTGGCCGTGCCGGAAGCGGGTTCGTCCGCGTTATGCCCCATTCCGAGCGAAGGGGGATCTCCTCCAGGCGTTCTCCATCCTGAAGCTGCAAGGCGGTTGCGGTCGTGCCGACCATCCGGCCGCCTGGGGCCCGTCCATCCTTACGCGGGCGTGTATAGGGAACGGGGACAGGATCGTTCAGCTTCGTGACTTTCTGGACTGTGCCGCCCATGACCGTGATG
>DASQRT010000249.1:0-2933 GCA_035642795.1 Nitrospirales bacterium | reverse complement strand
TGATCGCTACCTAGCCGGGGACGGCGGGCGTGCCTACATGAACCTGGCCGATTTTGAAGCGGCTGGGATTACTGTGGAGTTCCAAGAGTTCGCTCACCCCGAGTACGCGCAGGTCTATGAGCCCTTCATCGCCGGGATGTCGGCCATTGATTTGCTGTTCAATTGTGGGCGCGATGGGATTGAGCTGCTGAGAAAATCTCGCAGGAGCAGGGCATGAACATATTAGCCTTGGGTGCCCATCCGGATGATATCGAAATCGGCTGCGGGGGGACCTTGCTGAAATATACGAGAGCGGGACACGAGGTCTACCTGATGGTCCTGACGGAAGGAGCACAGGGGGGCAGCGCGAAGGTGCGACGGGATGAGCAGCTCGCATCGTGTCGAATTCTTGGCGCCAAGGAGGTCTTCTGGGGAGGATATCCGGACACCGAGGTCCCCATTACCCGGCAGGCCATCCAGCAGATCGAGGACATTGTCAAGAAAATCGACCCGGCGTTCATCTTTGTCAATTATTTCGACGACACGCATCAGGACCATCGCCACCTGGCTACCTGCGCCGTGACCGCCACCCGCTATACACGCAACGTCTTGTTCTACGAGACCCCCACGACCCAGAATTTTTCCCCGACGGTCTACGTCGACATTGACGGGTTTTTGGAGGATAAGGTGCGGTCCCTGGAAGCGCATGCGTCGCAGGTCCGGAAGACCAACATCGAGGGGCTCAGCATCCTGGAAGTCGCGCGCTCCTCTGCGCACTTCCGCGGCATCCAGGGCCGCGTGAGGGCCGCGGAAGCTTTCGTCCCCCTCCGGCTCTTCATCAACATTGGCATCGACCTCGTGTGAGCGAGCTGTTCATCCCCCATTCCCGTCCGGCGCTGGGCGAGCCCGAAGCCAAGGCTGTGGCCGAGGTTGTTCGCGGGGGGTGGATCGCCCAGGGCCGCCAGGTGGCGGCTTTCGAGCAAGCTATAGCGAAGGTCACTGGGCAGGCGCAGGGCGTGGCTGTCAGTTCGGGCACGGCGGCGCTCTACCTCGCGCTCGCGGCGCTGGGGATCGGTGCCGACGACGAGGTGGTGATCCCCTCATACGTCTGTACCGCGTTGTGGCACGCGGTACGTCAGACCGGCGCGAAGCCCATCCTGGTGGACATCGAGCCAGCCTCGTATCATCCTTCCCCGCAGGCGGTGACGCGGGTCCTCACCCGCCGCACCAAGGCGGTGATCGTCCCGCACATGTTCGGGCTCCCTGCCGATATTGTGACCTTGAAGAACCACGGGATTCCCATCATCGAAGACTGTGCTCAGACTCTGGGCATGACCGTGCGTGGCACGGCGGTCGGCGGCACGGGTGAGCTAGCCATCTGTTCGTTCTACGCGACGAAGCTGCTAACAGCCGGGGAGGGTGGCATGGTCTTGGGGCGTGATGAGTCGCTCGTGGGCCGCGTCCGTGCTTTCCGCCAGTACGATGAGCACGAGGCGCCCGAGCGTGCCTTCAACTACAAAATGACGGACATGCAGGCCGCTCTCGGCCTGTGCCAGGTCGCCCGTTTAGAGAGTTTCCTAGCCCGGCGCCAAGCGATCGCCTCGCGCTATCATGAGGCCGTCCGCCAGTCAGGCCTGACGCCGCCGCCGGCGGCACCTGGTCTGGAACACGGGTATTTTCGGTATGTCGTGCGACTCTCCGGGCCAGTCGGCCCAGCACTGGACCGGGCTCGCGTACTGGGTATCGAGTGCCGACGTCCTGTCGATCCGCCGATCCACCGTTACTTGGGGAAGAAGGGGTTTCCGGAGACGGACGCCGCGTGGGAGCGGGCGCTGTCCATCCCGTTGTATCCCGCGTTAACCGACCATGAAGTTGATCGTGTCGTCGGCGCCCTGCCGACGATCTTGGCTGGATAAATCGTGACGAGCCAGGATTGTGCAAGAAGGGTCACCGCTTGAAGATCGGCAAGGTCATTTCCCTAGTGACTGCTCTGAGCGCTGCCTTTCTGTTGCTTCCACTAGTCCAGACCCAGTTTTACACGGTTGGCCTTCGCTGGCTTTACGTGCTGTTGGTTTCCTACCTGGTGGCTGTTGCGCTGACACCGCTCATCCGTCACATGGCCATCCGGATCGGCGCCGTGGACCATCCTTCCTCGCGGAAAATCCATGAGTCTGCCACGCCGTTGCTGGGCGGGGTGGCGGTGTATCTCGCCTTTCTCATCGCGATCCTGGCCAGCACGGCCGGGTTGGCGGCCCCGCTGGTTTTGAACGAAGGCATGCTGGGGGTTCTTGTCGGGGGCACGCTGCTCCTCCTAGTCGGTATCAGGGACGATATTCAGGAGGTTCCGGCTACGACCAAGCTGATGGTTCAACTCGTCGCAGCGGTGATCGTCATCTGGGCCGGCAAGCACTTGACCTTTTTCCCGCATGGGCTCTGGGGCGATACGCTCAATGTGCTGCTGACCATGCTGTGGATCGTCGGCATCACCAACGCGTTTAATTTCTTCGATGGGATGGACGGGCTGGCCACGGGCCTGGCTATCATCCTCGCTTTCTTCCTCGGGGTTGTCGCGTTCCAAACTAATCAGCCCGCCCTGGGATGGGTCGCCGTTGCACTAGTCGGGGCCGGCCTGGGCTTTCTTCCCTATAACTTCAGACCCAAGGCTTCTGCGACGATCTTCCTGGGGGACTCCGGTAGCACGTTCCTGGGCTTCACCCTCGCCTGCTTGGCCGTCAAAGGGAATTGGGCCGATAAGAATCCCATTGTGTCCGTCAGTACGCCCATCTTGATTTTTGGTATCCTCATCTACGATATGATCCATACCACGGTCGTGCGGATTTATCTGGGCAAGGTCAGGACGGTGAAAGAGTACTTGGAGTACGTCGGGAAGGACCACATGCACCATCGCCTGGAGCGGGTCTTGGGTAGCCGCACGGAGACGGTGTTCATCATCT
>DASQRT010000248.1:0-15749 GCA_035642795.1 Nitrospirales bacterium | reverse complement strand
GGGTGAGAGCCGAGCGCAGCAGACGGACGCCGCAATTGATGTCGTAGCCCACGCCTCCAGGTGAGACGACGCCCGACTCGGCATCGGTCGCCGCGACCCCGCCGATCGGGAACCCGTAGCCCCAGTGCGCATCGGGCATGGCGTAGGAGGCCTGGACGATGCCGGGGAGAGCGGCGACGTTGGTCACCTGCTCGAAGACCTTGTTGTCCATGTCGCGGATCAGCGGTTCAGTGGCGTAGATGACGGCGGGCACACGCATCTTGCCGGCGGGCGCGATCTCCCACTCGCATTCGGAACACCGATGCAATCGCGCAAGATCCATAGGGCCCCTAGAGTTTCGAATAAGTCTAGCACGCGGGACCGCGATTCTGCAGCCCGCGTTGGAGCACCTTGACAGCAAGATGGCCATTCACCAGAATCGGGCTAACCGATCGGAGGTGCGCCCTGCGATGCAGGTGAAGAAGCTGTTGCATACCCGAATGCGGGTGAGCGACATGGACGAGACGATCCGGTTCTACACCGAGGTGCTCGGGCTGGCGGTGCTGGAGCGCAAGACGTCGCCGCGCGGCTCCCATCTGGCCTTCCTCAAAGTGCCGAATAGCGAGGAGTTGATCGAGCTCTGCAGCTTCCCACCGAGCGGACCTGTCAGAGTCCAGGAAGATCTGGTCCACCTCGCGTTTCAGGTGGACGACCTGGATGAGACCATCCAAACCTTGCAGGCCAAGGGCATCAAGATCACCGACGGCCCGACCACCACGTCCTCCGGCAGCCGCTTCATCTTCATCGACGCGCCGGACGGCTACGAGGTCGAGCTGATCGAGCGCCAGCCCGGCACGGCCATCGTCTGAGATGTCGTTCGAGGCCAGATTGACCGAGTTAGGCATCACGCTGCCGCCGCCCCCCAAGTCGGTCGCCACGTATATCCCGGCTGTGCGCGCGGGGGATTTGCTCTTTCTGAGCGGCACCGGACCGTTCAAAGACGGCGCGATCGTTTATGCAGGCAAGGTGGGCAAGGACCTCACCGTGGAGCAAGGGTACGAAGCGGCCCGACTGACACTGCTCAATGCCCTGGCCATGGTCCGTCAGGAGCTCGGCACGCTCGACCGCGTGACTCGCATCGTGCGAGTGACCGGTCACGTGGCCTCCGCCGAAGGCTTCACCCAGCAGCCCGCTGTCATCAACGGCGCGTCGGACCTCCTTGTCCAGATTTTCGGAGAAGCCGGGCGCCATGCCCGCTTGGCCCTCGGCGCGGCCGAGCTGCCCTTGAACATGGCGATTGAGCTGGAGCTGATCCTGCAAGTCCGCTGACACAACCGCTAACCTCTCAAAAGCAGAATTGCATGTGACGCCGAGCGGGTGACACCGCATGGGCGCCCAGAGGCAGCGCGGGGCGTACAGCCGGGTCTGCGGGGCCTCGACGGCGAAACGCCCAGCTGCGCTGGGCTATGCGGGGGCAGGACCCGCTTGACACAAGACCCTGCAATTATGCTGTTCCCCGCGCCTTGACACCTCGCGAACGCGCTATGTTATAGTGCAAAACTCGCGTGAAGAACGCGGTTTTTTCTGACGGGAAGGCTGTAGGCATGAAGAAATCTTGGCTTTTCGCAATCCTCTGCGTTGGGGCCCTCGCGGGGACGCACGCGTGGGCGGCGCCCACGATCAATCCGGATTCCGGCCCGATCGGCATCACCGTCACCATTACTGGTGAGGGATTCGGGAAGTTCGTGTCTACCAGGGACAACGCCGTGCTCTTTGGCAAGAACAAGGCCCCAGGCCTGGTGGAGCAATGGGAGAATGCTCGTATTGTCGTCAGGGTCCCGCTCAAGGCTGTCACAGGACCGGTGGTGATCAAGTCTGGCAAAAGGGCCATGACCGTGGGGACTTTCACCGTCGAAGTGCCGACCATCAAGGAGGTGTCTCCGGCCACTGCCGCGCCCGGGCAGATCGTGCAGATCGTCGGGAAGAACTTCGGCCCGACTACGGGGCAGAAGGACAGCGAGATGCAGTTCGGGGTCAACGAAGTACTATTCAACGGCATCGCCGCAGACGTGGTGCGCTGGCGAGATACTCGGATCGAGGTCAAAGTGCCGCCCAACGCGACGAGCGGGCCCCTGCTGGTGCGGCTCGCCTCCGTGGACCCTTTGCCGGACGGATCCTGCTGCGCCCCAGTGAGGTACAGCACCAGCGCGCCGGTGACGTTCACGGTCATGACCACTATCACCCTGGAGCCTACCGAGGGGCCCTTAGGGAATCCTGTCGTGATTTCCGGGATCGGGTTCGGCGAGCGGAAACCAGGCGAAGATGCGGTGCTCTTCAACGACGTGCCGGCTCCGATCCTCCAGTGGACCAATACCCAGGTCCGCGTGATGTTTCCGCTCAATGGATCGTCGGGGCCGGTGACGTTGAAGCGAGGAAACAAATCGCAGGTAGTGGGCGAGTTTCGGTTGACACCCCACAGAGTCATCGGATTCAACCCCGACACGGCCCCAGTGGGGGCGCTCGTCACGATCAGCGGGGAGAATTTTGGCGTGTTCTACGAAGGCGGTCCCAATCAGGTCCTCTTTGGGAACGTGCCCGGGCGGATCTTCCAATGGACGGATCGGGTCATTGACGTGTGGGTGCCGATCAGTGCGAAGAGCGGTCCGCTGGTGGTCCGGCGGGGCGCCGGCACGGCGAAACCGGACGGATCGTGTTGTGCGGAACGCGGGTTCGCTTCGGTCGAGGTCGGCGTGTTCACCCTGGCGATGCCGAAGGTCGCGTCGATCTCGCCGGAGACAGCGGAAATCGGCAGCCTGATCACCATCACGGGGACCGGTTTCGGAGAGTTCATCAAGTCCGATGAGCGCACGCAGGACAATATCTCACGCGAGGGGCACCAGCACCAGTTCACACAGTTCGGCGTGAACATTGCGAGGTCAGCCGTGCTCTTTCCGGCGAATAAAGAGTTCGTCAAGGCCAGCCACGTGGCTGGGTACGTCGAGAGCTGGACTGACACCGAGATCAAGGTGCGTGTGCCCCAGGTGGCCGTCTCGGGCTCCATCCTGATCACGCGAGGCTCCTGGGACCTGCTTCCGGACGGGACCTGCTGTAAGGACAAGGAATGGATTCAGATCGAAGCCGGGCGTTTCACGCCGACGGGTCTCGAGAAAATCACCTCAGACTATCTCAAGAACCTCCCCAACCTCGGATCAGGGCAATGATGAGGCGGACAGACGCGGTCGGCCTCCTTGCCGTGTTGGCTGTCCTCGCTGGGCTTTTCTCGTCAACGCTGGTGTGGGCCGCCTCGCAGGCTCGCGAGCCGGTGCAGGTGGTCAAGAGCGGGACGACCTTCACGCTCTACGGCGTCGCCCTTGCCAGCCCTGCAGCCGGTTGGGTCGTAGGCAGCGCAGGTACGGTTCTCGTGACGACGAACGGGGGCGCTTCGTGGAAGCCCCAAAAGAGCGGCAGCCCGGAGAACCTGTACGATGTGGCGTTCCCCACGCCGAAGGTCGGGTGGGCGGTCGGGGCGAATGGCACGATTCTCAAGACCACTGATGGCGGGGCCAAGTGGACGGCGCAAAAGAGCGGGACCAGCGGCACCTTCTATGACGTCATCTTTCTCGATGAAAAACGTGGCTGGATCGCCGGCGCGGACGGGACGATCCTCTCGACGGACGATGGCGGCGCCTCGTGGCAGGACCAGCCGACCGGCAGCAAAGCTCACCTTTACGCCGTCCTGTTCCTCAACGAGAAAGACGGATGGGCGGTCGGAGCCTTAGGGACCATTTTGTCGACCAAAGACGGCGGACGTACGTGGAAGGTCCGCGAGAGCGGAACGCCCAGCACCCTGTTCGACATCGCGTTTCCTGATCCCACGATCGGATGGATCGCCGGCAACGGGGGAGTCCTCCTGCAGACCTTGGACGGCGGAGAGAAATGGGAGGATCGGTCCCTATCGCAGCCGGTCGACTTGACCGGCCTGGCTTTCACGGACGTCAAGACCGGATGGGTCGTCGGGGACCGAGGCGTGATCTTCCGAACGACGGACGGCGGGTTCACGTGGGCGCCTTACGGCCGCGGCCCGCAGACGACGTTCTACGGGACCGCCTTTCGCAATGGAAAGACGGGTGTTGCTGTAGGTGATAAGGGGATCATCGTCCAGATCGCAATCCCCTGACCTTGGCGTCAGCCGAGATTTTCCCATTCATACTGCACGATAGCCAGCGCTGCCAGAACAGCGCTTTCCGTCCGCAAGATACGATCACCCAGCGAGACGACCTCAAAGCCGTGGCGCTCCGCTAGGTCGACTTCGCTGGCGTCAAACCCGCCTTCCGGCCCGATCGCCAGTGTCATCGAGTTGGGGCGGGGCTGCCCGCGTAGCCGGTTGCGCAGAAGCGTGCGACCAGGCCCTTCCCACAGCAGCCACCGACAGGCGTCCTGACCGGGGTCGGCACACCACGTGTCAAAGGAGATCGGCTCCATCACAGTAGGAATGTTCCACTGCATGCTCTGCTGCGCTGCCTCGAGCGCAATGCGCTGCCAGCGGGTGATCAGGCGATCCGCTCGACCGGCTTTGGGGCGGACGACCGTCCGGGCCGTGAGGAGAGGGACCAGTCGGGCCACGCCGAGCTCGGTAGCTTTCTGGATCGCCCATTCCATGTGGTCCTGGTTGATGAGGGCAAGCCCCAAGGTGAGGCGCGGAACGTTGCGTGGGGGAGGAGCGGATTCTGAGAGGATGTCGCCCGTGAGACGATCGCGGTCTGTGGCGGTGATGCGGACTTGGTAACGGGGCCCGTCCGATTCCCCCAGCCAGACCATCTCGCCTGGCCGGACGCGGAGGCTGCCCCTCAGATGGCGGGCCAACGGGCCGGTGATCGAAACCGTCCCGTTTCGGATGGCGTCCCGCTCGATGAAGAAGACGGGCATTACTCGAACATGTTTTTCATCTTGCTGAGGATGCCGCCCTCATGGTCAAGCGACTCGCCGCTGCTCCTGGCGTATTCCTCCAGCAGTTCCTTCTGCTTCGGAGTCAGCTTCGTGGGGATTTCGACTTTCATGCGGATGAGCTGATCGCCCGTGCCATTGCCACGCAGGCTGGGCGCGCCGAGACCCTTGAGCCGGAAGATCTTGTCATGCTGAGTCCCTGGCGGAATCTTGATGACCGTGCCGTCGCCCTTCAGCGTCGGCACCTTGATCTTCGCACCGAGCGTGGCGGCCGCGAAACTGACGGGGACTTCGCAGACGATGTCGTTGCCCTTGCGGGTGAAGGTCGGATGCGGCGCGACATGGATCAGCACATAGAGGTCGCCGGGTGGGCCGCCGTTCTCCCCAGGCTCGCCCTCGTTCGCCAAGCGCAGCCGGGTGCCCGTCTCGACGCCGGCCGGAATGTGCACATTGAGCACGCGTTCCGTCTGCACCCGCTGCTGCCCGCGGCACGTTGGGCAGAACGCGGTGATTGTGTGGCCGGTGCCCTGGCAGCGTCCGCACGTCTTATTGATGGTAAAGAAACCCTGTTGGAACCGGAGTTGGCCGGCGCCCTTGCAGCTCGGGCAGGTCTTGATGTGTTCGGGACTCTTGGCCCCGCTGCCGCGGCACTCTTTGCAGATCTCCCATCGGGGGATCTTGAGGCTGACTTCCTTGCCGTTGATGGCGTCTTCGAAGACGAGGTTCAGGCGGTACTCGATGTCGGAGCCGCGTATGACTCGGCGACCCCCTTGCCGCCCGCCGAAGAAATCTTCGAAGATGTCGTTGAAGACATCGCCGAAGCCTTGCCCGAACCCTTCAAAGCCCTGAGGGCCCTCGGCATGGCCGAATGTGTCGTAGCGACGACGCTTGTCCTGGTCGCTCAGCGTGGCGTAGGCTTCGTTGATCTCTTTGAATCTCTCCTCGGCTGCCTTCTTCTCCGGCTCGCTGGTCTGGGTGTCGGGATGGTGCTGCCGTGCGAGTCGTCGGTAGGCTTTCTTGATCTCCTCCTCGCTGGAGTTCCGGTCGACGCCGAGGATCTCGTAGTAGTCTCGTTTCACCGTCGAGGCCATGGCTCGTCATGGCAAAACACGATCATGACTTGTCCTTGTTCACTTCAGTGTATTCGGCGTCCACCACCTTTTCCTCACTCTGACCGCTGCCCGCACTGCCGGTGTGGCCGTCGCTGCCGGACCCGTCGGCTTCCGACGCGCCTGCGCCGCTCGACGCGGTCTTCTTGTACATTTCTTCGCCGATCTTCTGCGAGGCCCTGACCAGGTTCTGCGTGACCGTCCGGATGGCGTCCAGGTCGTTGCCCTCCATCGCCTTGCGAGTCGCCTCGATCTCCTCCCGGATCTTCTTGCGGTCCTCCTCGCTGATCTTGTCACCGTGCTCGGAGAGGAGCTTCTCGATGCCGTAAATGCGGTTGTCGGCTTCGTTGCGGACTTCCACGAGCTCCCGCTTCTTCTTATCCTCCGCCGCGTGGGCCTGGGCGTCCTTAACCATCTTCTCGATCTCGTCCTTGTTCAAGCCGCTCGACGCGGTGATCCGGATCGATTGTTCTTTCTGCGTCGCCAGGTCCTTGGCCCCGACGTGGACGATTCCGTTCGCGTCGATGTCGAAGGTGACTTCGATCTGAGGCACGCCACGCGGCGCGGGCGGGATGCCGACAAGGTCGAAATGGCCCAGCGACTTGTTGTCGGCCGCCATCTCCCGCTCGCCCTGCAGGACGTTGATGGTCACCGCCGTCTGGCCGTCCGCGGCCGTGGAGAAGATCTGGCTCTTCTTCGTCGGGATGGTCGTATTGCGCTCGATGAGGCGCGTGAACACGCCGCCCAGGGTCTCGATCCCCAGGGTCAGCGGTGTCACGTCGAGCAGGAGAACGTCTTTCACCTCGCCCTTCAGTACGCCGCCCTGAATTCCGGCGCCGACCGCCACTACCTCGTCGGGGTTCACGCCCTTGTGCGGCTCCTTGCCGAAGAACTCCCGCACGAGCTGGATGACCTTGGGCATGCGGGTCATGCCACCGACCAGCACGACCTCATCCACGTCTTTAGCCGTGATGCCGGCGTCGGCCAGCGCCTTCTTGCACGGCTCCATGGTGCGCTGGACGAGATCGTCCACCAACTGCTCGAGCTTGGCGCGGGTCAGCTTGATCACCAGGTGCTTCGGCCCGCTGGCGTCGGCCGTGATGAACGGCAGATTGATCTCGGTCTCCTGCGAGGAGGAGAGCTCAATCTTTGCGCGCTCGGCCGCTTCCTTGAGGCGCTGCAGGGCCATCCGGTCCTTCTTCAGATCGATCCCTTGGTCCTTTTTGAACTCCTCGACCAGCCAGTCCATGATCCGCAGATCGAAGTCGTCGCCGCCCAGGAAGGTATCGCCGTTGGTGGACTTGACCTCGAACACTCCGTCGCCGATTTCCAGAATAGAGATGTCGAACGTGCCACCGCCCAGGTCGTAGACCGCGATCCGCTCGTCCTTTTTCTTGTCCAGGCCGTAGGCCAGCGAGGCGGCGGTCGGCTCGTTGATGATGCGGAGGACGTTGAGGCCCGCGATCTGGCCGGCGTCCTTGGTGGCCTGCCGCTGGCTGTCGTCGAAGTAGGCCGGCACCGTGATGACGGCTTCCGTTACCGGCTCGCCCAGGTAGTCTTCCGCGGTCTGCTTCATCTTCTGGAGGATCATGGCCGAGATTTCGGCCGGGCTGTAACGTTTCCCGCGGATCTCGACGTGCGCATCGCCGTTCGGGGCGGACACGACCTTGTAGGGGAGGCGTTTCAGCGCTTCGCGCACTTCCTTGGAATCATATTTCCGCCCGATCAGGCGCTTGATCGAGTAGACGGTGTTCTCCGGATTCGTGATGGCCTGGCGCTTCGCGATCTGGCCCACCAGGCGTTCACCCTTCTCGGTGAACCCCACCACCGACGGGGTGGTCCGGTTCCCCTCCGCGTTGGCGATGACGACCGGGTCGCCTCCCGACATGATGGCCACACAGGAGTTCGTTGTCCCAAGATCGATTCCGATTACTTTACCCATGGTCCTTCTCCTTCCCTTCGCCCCTGAATCATGAACGGCCGAGAAACAAGCTGTTAGGGCGTCGACTTCACCGGTGCGTCCCGGCATTCGTCCGGACCGCTCGCGGCGACCGTCACTATCGCTGGCCGCAGCACGCGGTCATGCAGGTAGTAACCCTTCTCATATTCTTCCACGATCGTATTCGGTGCCTGTCCTTTGGGGTCTACCGTCGCCACTGCCTGGTGCACGGTCGGATCGAAGGGCAGCCCCACGCTGGGGATCGGCCTGACACCGAAACGGGACAAGACCTCTAAGTACTGCTTGCACGTCAGTTCCACGCCCTCGATCAGGCCGTTCGTGCCGCCCGATTGTTGAGCGTGCTGGAGCGCTCGCTGCAAGTTGTCCAACACGGGAAGCAGCTCTCTCAGGAGGCGCTCTTGGGCGTACTTTGTGTACTCCGCCTGATCCTTCTGTGCCCGTTTCTTGTAGTTCTCGAATTCCGCGGCCGACCGGAGATACCGTTCCTGGACAGCCTTGATCTCCTCTTCGAGGGACTGAGGCTGCTGTTCACTGGCACTCGAAGGAGACTCCGCCACCTCGGTGGCCGTGGAATCGGCATCCGGCGCGGCCTCCTCGGCACTCGGCTGCGTCTTATCGAACGTATCCGACTCGCTTGTTTTCTCTATAGAATCACTCTTTTTTCTCATTCCGCATACTCAGCGTTGATTTACTGTAGCCATCACGTGCCGGTAATCAAGCCAAGAGACGGGTTTTCCTAGAAAAATTCTTCTGAAAGCAGGGGAAGTTAGGACGGCCTGTTCAGGGCGTAGATGAGGGCGAGCCCTTCGAGGGTCAAGTGTGGCTGTACCTCGCGGATCGTCCGGGATTCCGGAGCGATCTGGCCAGCAAGCCCCCCGGTCGCAACCACGAAACAGTCCCGGCCCAGCTCCTGCTGGATCCGGCGCACGAGCTCGTCGACCAGCCCGGCGTACCCAAAGATCAAACCGGACTGCATGCTGGTCACGGTGTCCTGGCCAATGGTGGTTTTGGGACGTATCAGCTCGATCTTGGGAAGTTTCGCGGCCCGGTTGAACAGGGCCTCTGCGGAGATCAGCAGGCCCGGGGCAATGGCGCCACCCAGGTACTCTCCCGCGGCCGTGACTGCGCAGAAGGTAGTGGCGGTCCCGAAATCCACGATGATGATGGGCCCGCCATATCGGCGGTAGGCCGCTGCCGCATTGACGATCCGGTCGCTGCCGATTTCGCGCGGGTTGATGTATTTGATGGTCAGACCGGTTTCCAGCTCGTGGGACACAACTAGTGGGAGGCAGTGGAGGTAGGTCTCGGACAGTTCCTCAAAGAGCGGGGTCAGGGGGGGCACGACGCTCGACAGGATGACGCCATCCACGCGATCCGGGCTGATCCCTTTGACCCGCAAGAGATCCAGGAGAAGGATGGCGTACTCGTCGGTGGTTTTTGAAAGGTCCGTGCCCACTCGCCAGTCGGCCAGGAGCTTGGGGCCGTCGAAGACGCCCCAGACGATGTTAGAGTTGCCGATGTCGATCGCGAGCAACATAGAGCTACCGCAAGTGTACGACATTTCCGGCGCGGATTTCGAGAACCTTTCCATTCTTGGTGCGAAGACGTAGCGCACCGTCGGAGGCGAGTCCTTCGGCTTTCCCTTCAATCTGCTCGCTGCCGATCAGCTCGATCCGGACCGGTTTGCCAATGGTGTCGCACGCCGATTGATAAGCGGCGGCGATGTCACCTGGCCCGTTGGTACACGCGTGATCGTACAGTCGTTCCAATTCCCCCAGCAGCGTGGCCAGGAGTCGGCTCCTGTCGACTTGTGATCCTGTCTCGATCAAGAGCGAGGTGACGGTCACGCGGAGTTCTTCCGGGAAGGCCTCGACCGGCATGTTCACGTTGATGCCGATGCCGACCACCATGGCACGACCGCTCTTTGGGCTTGTCCCGATCGCATCAACTAGGACGCCAGCCAGCTTGCGCCCCACCCCGCCTCGGATGGCGAGCACGTCGTTGGGCCACTTCAACCTGACGTCGAGGGTGGTCAGCGCGCGGATGGCGCGGAGCACCGCCACCGCGGCGAGCATGGGGATCCAGGTGCCCGTTTCCGGGGGAAGCGCCCGGGCTAGGAGGATGGACACGTAGAGGTTGAGCCCGCGCGGAGAAACCCAGATCCGCCCCAAGCGCCCACGGCCGGCCGTTTGAGACTCGGCGACCACGACGGTGCCATCGGGAGCGCCCTGATGCGCGAGATCCGCCAGGACGCGGTTCGTCGAATCCACTTCGTCGTGCAGGTGGAGGGTCGCCCCGATCACCCGAGTTGACAGATGCGGACGGATCGCGTCGAGCGAGAGGGGAGGAGAAGACGTCGCGGTCACTTGGGGACGATATCCATGCTGAGGTTGACGGCCGGGGCCGAGTGCGTCAGCGCGCCGACCGAGATGATGTCCGGTCCCGCCGCGGCAATCTCGCGCACGTTGCTCAAGGTGACCCCACCGGACACTTCGATCATGGCGCGTCCCTTAATCAGCTCGACGGCTTTGCGGATGGCGGGCACCTCCATGTTGTCGAGGAGGATGATGTCGGCGCCCCCGTCTAGGGCGGCTTTCACGGCGTCGAGCGACTGGGCTTCGACTTCGATTTTCAGGCCGTGCGGAGCCCGTTCCCGGGCCAGTCGGCATGCCCTCGCAACGTCGCCGCTGACCAGGGCGAGATGGTTGTCCTTGATCAGGACGCCGTCCGCCAGGCTATGCCGATGATTCCAACCTCCTCCGAGCGTCACAGACCATTTTTCCAAGACCCGCAGGCCAGGCGTCGTCTTCCGGGTATCGACAATTCTGGTCTTGAACCCCTTCACCGCATCGCAGAATTTCGCCGTGAGTGTGGCGATGCCTGAAAGCCGCTGGAGAAAATTCAAAGCTACGCGCTCGCCTTGCAGGATGGAACGGCCGTCGCCGGTGACTGTGAGGACTGTGGTGCCGACAGGGACCCGGTCACCTTCTGCGAAGGACGAGGAGCATGCAAGCGACGGGTCCACCTGTGCGAAGACCTCGACCGCGACGGCGAGGCCGGCCAGGACGAGTCCCTCTGTCTCCTCGGCGATAATCGTCCCGCTGGCCGGAACGTTCGCACGAAACAGGGCCTGGGTCGTGACATCGCCCGCGCCGAGGTCTTCAGCCAGAGCGCGGGCGACGATGTCTCGAAAGTTCATCCCGCACCTCCTGCCACCGTGCGCAGACGCTGCAGTTCGCTGGTTAACTTGGCATGCTCCGCTCGGCATTCTTCGTGTCGGACCTTTGTTTTCTTCAGGACGTCAGGCGGCACTTTCGCAACGAAGTCTGGATTGGAGAGCTTCTTTTCATCCTGTTCCATTTGAGCGGTGAGTTCTTTCAAGCGCTTTTCGATCCGGGCTTTTTCCTTGCCGACGTCGATGAGGCCTGCGAGGTCAACTCCGACTTCAACAATGGAGCCTCCCGGAAAGACGATGGAAGTCGTAGCGGCGGAAGCCGGGTGCTTGATATCCGTTCCGATGATGAGCGTGCCGGCCGTGGACAGCGATGCAATCAGAGTTTGCTGATTTCTGAGAGATTGTTCAAACACAGAGCTTGGAGTCGCAACAGTGACCGACAGCTCTTTCGAGGGAGCAATAGCCTGAGCGCCACGAATCTCTCGTATCCCTGCAATCACCTTGAGGCTTCCCTCTATCTCCTGCTCGATGGCCTCATCGATGAAAGTTTTCTCCTGTGGCGGATAGGGCGCGACCATGATGCTCTCGCCAGCATGAGGAATGGCCTGCCAGATCTCCTCGGTAATGAAAGGCATAAAGGGATGGAGGAGTCGCAGGACGGCCTCGAAGCTCTCCACGAGAGTGGTGCGTGTGAGAGCAGCCTTCAGGGAATCTTTTTCGGCTAACACAGGCTTGCTAAGTTCCAGGTACCAGTCACAGTATTCGTGCCAGATGAAGTGATAGACGGTGTTGGCCGCTTCGTCGAAACGGTATTCCTCAAGGGAGCGGTTGACTTCCCCAATACAGCGATGGAGGCGGCTCATGATCCATCGGTCGGTGATGGGCCGATCGGCCCAAGGGGCTTCTGCGCGGGGGCCTTCCAGGTTCATCAGGATGAAGCGGGCGGCGTTCCAGAGCTTGTTGGCGAAGTTCCGATAGCCTTCGATCCGCTCCTCTGAGAGCTTGATGTCCCGCCCGGGCGAGGCCATCGCGGCCAGGGTGAACCGCAAGGCGTCGGTCCCGTACTTGTCCATCACTGCCAAGGGATCGATGACGTTGCCCTTGGACTTGCTCATCTTCTGGCCTTCAGCGTCCCGCACCAGCGCGTGGATGTAGACGTCCTGGAAGGGAACCTGCCCCATAAATTTCAGACCCATCATGATCATCCGTGCGACCCAGAAGAACAGGATGTCGAATCCAGTCACTAGAGTGGAGGTCGGATAGAAGGTCTTGAGCTCGGGGGTTTGATCTGGCCAGCCCAGCGTTGAGAACGGCCAGATTGCGGACGAGAACCAGGTGTCCAGGACGTCGGGATCACGAATAAAATCATGAGTCCCACAATCCTCGCAGACTGTAGGTTTAGTCCTGGCTACAATTGGCTTGGCGTCGGACGGAATCATCCACTCTCCGTCTGTGCTCCTGCGGAGAAGGCTGTCTTTATTGCAGCTGTAGCAGTACCAGGCTGGGATCTGGTGCCCCCACCAGATCTGACGCGAGATGCACCAGTCCTTGATGTCCCGCATCCAGCCCAGATAGTTGTTAATCCAACCTTCGGGGATTATGCGGATACTTCTCTCTTCGACAGCTTTGATAGCTGGTTCAGCGAGCGGTTTGATTCTGACAAACCACTGTTCTGACAAGTAGGGCTCGACGACCGTTTTGCATCGGTAACACTTGCCGAGAGCCATTTTGTGGTCTTCAAGTTTTACTAAAAATCCTCTTTCTTGGAGGATCTTCTCGATTTTGGCTCTTGCTTTGGGAACCGGTAGTTGGTCGAGCTCCTTAATCACCGACTCTTCGACTCTGGCAGCTCGAAGTTTGTTTTGGAGAAGGTGAGCATGGTGGTCCAAAATTGACGTCCGAAGAGGGAGGCCGTGTCTTTTTCCTGCTGCTTCATCGTTAAAATCATGGGCGGGAGTAATTTTGACTGCTCCTGTTCCGAACTTAAGATCAACTAATATATTGTCTTGAATAATAGGAATTTGACGAGAAGTTAGAGGCAAGTTAATTCTCTTTCCTGTGAGATGACGAAATCGCGAATCTTCGGGGTGCACCGCAACTGCGACGTCAGCCAGCATGGTTTCCGGGCGGGTCGTGGCCACGATCAGGGCGGTGTTCGGATCATCTGCCAGCGGGTAGCGGATGTAATACATCTTGCCCGTTGTCTCCTCGTGCTCGACCTCGATGTCGGAAAGGGCCGTGAGACAGCGCGGGCACCAGTTGATCAGCCGCTCGCCTCGGTAAATGAGGTCATCCTCGTAAAGCCGAACGAACACTTCACGCACAGCTTTCGACAGGCCCTCGTCCATAGTGAAGCGCAGTCGCTCCCAGTCGCACGACGAACCCAGTCGCTTGAGTTGCTCGATGATCAAGCCGCCAGATTGCGCTTTCCACTCCCAGACCTTGTGAATGAACCGGTCTCGCCCCAGCTTATCGCGGGTGGTGCCTTCTGCAAGGAGTTGTTTCTCCACCACGTTCTGGGTAGCGATGCCTGCATGGTCGGTCCCTGGCAACCAGAGAGTGTTTCGCCCCTGCATGCGGCGCCATCGGATCAAGATGTCCTGGAGCGTATTATTCAGGGCGTGCCCCATGTGTAAGGACCCGGTGATGTTGGGAGGAGGGATCACGATCGCGTACGGGGATCCGGGGCCGGTCACGGAGGCATGAAAATAGCCGCGTTCGGCCCAGGTCTGGTACCAACGGCGCTCAACTTGCTTGGGGTCGTAGAATTTTTCCACGGGCTGTTATCCTAGCACGGAGCGTAAACGACAGGAAGGAAGGGTGAAAGAATCGGGGAGGTGCTCAGGCTTCGGCTGTCAGGCGCTCGATCTCTTTCTTGACTTCGGCTTCGGCTTTCGAGCCGACCACGTCTCGCGCCATCTTTTCGATGATCTCTTTGGCAAGCTGCTCGACCATCGGCTTGAGCAAGTCAGGCAAAGCCTTGCGGGTGACTTCCTGCACGGTCTCCTTGATCAAGACTTTCTCTTCGGCGACGGCGCTTTCGACGAGTCTCGGCACCATTTTCTTCAGCGCTTCTTCGACCTGCTGCGTGAGCAGAGAGGGGACCGTGTCCCGTGCGATCGTTCGTACCACATCCTCAGCTATCTTGGTGATGGCAGTGGTGAGAGGAGTCAGGTCGACGTCAGGTACGTCCGCCATGGCGGTGGCTCCTTTGGCGAGCCACGCTAACAGAGGACTTACCTAATGTCAAGACTTGGCTCGTTGACATGACGGACAAATAGGCTCAGAATCACATACAAAGCTGTAAGTACCGGGTGCCGACAGACAGCCTGTTTTGTCTCAGAATCACCGCATATGGTCCAGGAAGGTCGAGAACCACAATGAAACGGGTAGTCGTACCGTTAGCGCATGGGTTTGAGGAAATCGAAACTGTGACGGTCGTGGACATCCTTCGCCGTGCGGGGATTTCTGTGACTATGGCAGGGGTTGAAGGAGGGGCTCCCCCCGCTGCCGTCGAGGGGCGGACCGGCATTAAGCTAGTACCAGACGTGACCATGGATGAAGTGAAAGCGACTGACTTTGACATGATTGTCTTGCCCGGAGGGCGCAAAGGCACCCAGACTCTTGCAAAGGACCTGCGGGTTGCCCGACTTCTGCCTCTTTTTCAAGAAGGAGAGCGGTACATCGCCGCTATCTGCGCTGCCCCGACCGTGTTGGCAGCTCATGGAATGATCGCCGGACGGAGGCTGACCAGCCATCCCTCGGTGAAGGAACAACTCACCGGTGCGGTCTATGACGAGGGGCGAGTGGTGATAGACGGAAGATTGGTGACAAGTCGTGGGCCTGGGACGGCGATGGAGTTCGCCATGGCCCTTGTCGAGATTCTGCTGGGCAGGCAGAAGGTCGAGGAAATCAATCAAGGGGTGTTAGCAAGTTCGATCCCCTTCCTTAAATAGACTTTCCAGGCTGTCCAACGACACGTGTCCCAGACTGAGAAACACCAGGTGGGCTGCGGCGAGCTGATCGGGCGGGTAGGTGGTCGCGAGGGCGACCACTTTCATCTTGGCTGCCAGGGCTGATTGGATGCCGGCCAGCGAATCCTCAATCACGAGACATTCCGTGGCCTGGATCGCTGGAATGGGGCGTGGCGACGCCTCGTTGAGGCGGGCCAGGGCCAGGTGATAGATGGCAGGATCCGGTTTTCCGATCGCCGCGTCCTCAGCGGAGACTAGGACTGCAAAGGCATTCTCGATCGGCGTGTCGTGAAGCGCGAACTCGATCTGCTGTCGTCTCCCTCCCGACGCGATCGCCAGACGATAGCGCGCGGAGGCACGCGTGACGAACTCAACGGCTCCCGGGAAGAGAGGGGGCCTGCGCGTCTCCGTCAGGGATGCGAAGAGTGCGGCCTTTCTTTCGGTAATCCGCTGTACACGCGCAGGATGGCGCTGGCCCGTGGTCGCTTCCAGAAGTGAGCCGGCGCAGGTGCGTTCATCCATGCCGAGGTAGGTGCCATAGTACTCCTCTTGAGTAAGGGCCAGCCCGTCTTCGGCCAGCGCTTGTTGGAAGGCAAGGAAATGGATCG
>DASQRT010000247.1:0-5746 GCA_035642795.1 Nitrospirales bacterium | reverse complement strand
CCATCAACCTGCTGGACTTCCTGTTGCTCATCGGCAAGCTGACCCAGCCGGGCTGGGGACTCTTGCCGCTCACCGAGGAGAACAATGAGCAGGGCGCTGTCGAGATGGGCGCGATGGCCGAGTACCTTCCCGGCCCGACCGACATCAACGATCCAGCGGCGCGGAGCCTGAGCGCAGGGGTCTGGAAAGAGGAGCCGCCGGTCTCAAAAGGGATGCGCCTGCTCGAGATGATCGAAGCGGCGCGGAACGGACGGCTCAAGGCTCTGATCATCGTCGGTGAGAACCCCGCGCGGAGCCTCCCGGCCTCTCTGAAAGTTCCCGAGGCGCTGGAGAAGTTGGATCTGCTGGTCGTGCAGGAGCTTTTCCTGACGGAGACCGCCCGGCTGGCCGACGTCGTGCTGCCGGCGTGCTCCTACGCCGAGAAGAACGGCACGTTCACGAACTCAGAGGGCTCGGTGCAGAAGGTCCGGCAGGGGCTTGACCCGCTCGGCGACAGCCGGCCGGACTGGGAGATCCTGTCGTCCCTCTCCGTCCTGATGGGCTACCCGCTCGAATACGGCGATACGAAGGAGATCCTGAAGGAGATCCGCGCGGTCATCCCCGGCTACCGGGTCCTGGGCGCAATGCCCGAGCCCGCTCGTGTCGACAGCCGGACCGTAGAGCAGTACGTCAGCGGCGGGTTTGCGGACGACCTCGCGACCCGCTACCGCGCCACGCCATCTCCCAAGTCCAACGGCCATGCCTGGCACTTACGAGTTGGCCAGACGCTGTTCCACTCGGGCGCGATGTCCACCAAGGCCAAGGGCCTGCTGGAGATCCAGAAGGAAGGCACGCTCATCATGAACCCGTCCGACGCGGAACGCCTCGGGCTCGTCGAGGGCGATCGCGTGCGGCTCCGATCAGCGGCCGGCGAGGCGACCGTGCCGGTCACGATGCTGGGCCGCATCCCGGCAGGCACGCTGTTCTATCCGGAGTCGTTCCGGGAGGAACTCGCTTCCCTCCTCGCTGTCACGCCCGACCCGGTGACAGGCGTGCCGTATGGCAAGCAGGTCAACGTCACAGTCGAGAAGATCACCGGAGGGAAGTAGCGGATGCAGATGCTGGTCTTCGCTGGGGCGGCGGTGGTCAAGATCGCGGTGGTAATGGGCGTCGTCCTGCTCACCGTGGCCTTTCTGACTCTGGCCGAACGAAAAGTTTTGAGCTGGATGCAGGACCGCATGGGGCCGATGGAAGTAGGCCCGTACGGGATCCTCCAGCCGATCGCCGACGGAATCAAACTCTTCTTCAAGGAGGACATCCTCCCCGCCGGCGCGAACCGGTTCCTCTTCTCTCTGGCCCCGATCCTCTCGCTCGGGATGGCCTTCATCGGCTTCGCGGTCGTGCCCTACGGGCCCAACCGCGAGATCGAGCTGTTCGGCGTGACGATCAAGCCGTTCATCATCACCGACATCAACATCGGGATCCTGTACATCCTGGCCTTCGCCTCAATCGGAGCCTACGGGATCATCCTGGGCGGCTGGGCCTCGAACAACAAGTATTCCCTGCTCGGAGGCCTGCGCGCGGTGGCACAGGTGATCAGCTACGAGCTGAACGTCGGATTGGCGATCATCGGAGTCCTGATCCTCTCGGGCTCGCTCAGCATGGTCACGATCGCGGAGAAACAGGCCGGCTCGATCCTGAACTGGAACATCATCGGCATGGGGCATGGAGAAGGAATCTGGCGGTGGTTCCCGGTGACCCAGATCGTCGCCTTCGTCGTGTACGTCATCTCGTCCGTGGCGGAGACGAACCGACTGCCCTTCGACCTGCCGGAGGCGGAAAGCGAGTTGGTGGCTGGCTGGATGACCGAATACAGCGGGATGCGCTTCGCCTTCTTCTTCATGGCGGAATACTCGAACATGATCCTGGTCTCCTGCATCGCCTCGGTCCTGTTCCTCGGAGGGTACCACGCGCCATACCCCGGCACCTTGCTCCCGAACAATCTCTCCTGGATCGAGGGTGTTGCCTGGTTCACGGTGAAGGTGTACGCCTTCCTGTTCCTGTTCTTCTGGCTCCGCGCCACGCTGCCGCGCCTGCGGTACGATCAGCTCATGCGCTTCGGGTGGAAGGTGATGCTGCCCCTGGCACTGGGGAACATTGTCATCACCTCGATCGTCGTGTATTTCCTCAGGGATTAAAAGGAGCACGAACCGCCATGGCCGCCGCGCAGTGGGTCAAGACACTTACCTTTTACGAGATCCTGGTGGGGATGAAGGCCACGATCACGGTGTTCATCCAGCGGATCATTCTCCGCAACCGCAAGGCCGTCACCCTGCAGTATCCTCACGAGAAACGGGACCTGCCCGGCACCTACCGGGGCATGATCGCCCTGCTGAAGTACGACGACGGGACCGAGAAGTGCGTCGGCTGCGATCTCTGCGAGGCCGCCTGTCCGTCCCGCGTCATCACGGTCATTAGCAGCGAGGTCGAGGGCGAGCCGATGAAGCGCTACGCCAAGGAATACTACATGGATATGACCCGCTGCCTCTTCTGCGGTCTGTGCGTGCAGGCGTGCCCGGTGGACGCGCTGGCGATGACCACGGAGTACGAGTGGGCCAAGTACAACAAGCGCGACCTGCGCCTCGATAAAGAGCAGCTCCTGGCGCTTGGCGACCGCAACTTCCCGATCCGCGAAAAGAAGCTGGAATCTCAGCATCCCAACGTGGCCTACTTCAACATCGGCTACAAGAACCTGCCCCCCAAAGCCTCGTAAGGGGCCAAGACGCAATCGTGGCGACCCTGGCCTTTCTATATCTCGGGACCGTGATCGTCCTGACCGGCATCCTCGTGGTGGCGCTGCACAAGCCGGTGTATAGCGTGATCGCGCTCCTGGTGATGTTCTTCCACATCGCGGGCCTGTTCGTGACGCTGCACGCCGAGTTCCTGGCGGCGGTCCAGCTCATCGTCTATGCCGGGGCGATCCTCGTGTTGTACCTGTTCGTCGTGATGCTCCTGAACGTCAAAGAGGACAACTCCTACCAGCGGCAGTTTCGACTGGGACTGGGACTTGGCCTGCTCGCCCTTGCCGAGGTCGTCTACATCGTGAGCATGGCGGGGATGCCGGAGGAGCATGTCCGCGAGCCGGCGGCCGCGGTGGCCGCCGCCGGCAACACCGAGACGGTCGGGCGCGCCCTCTACACCACCTACCTGTTCCCCTTCGAGGTCGCCTCGCTGATCCTCCTCGTGGCCATGATCGGCGCCATCTTCATGGCCAAGAAGGGGATCATGGGCCCGGAAGTTCCGAAGGCCGTTCAGGCCGGAGAGTCTAAATAGTTCGATGGTCCCCCTCTCGTACTACATGTTCCTGAGCGCGATCGTCTTCGTCACCGGCGTCGTCGGCGTGCTGATCCGTCGGAACATCATCATGATCCTCCTGTCCATCGAGCTGATACTGAACGCCACAAACATCAACTTCGTGGCCTTCTCGTACTACCTGGACAACATCGCGGGACAGGTCTTTGTCTTCTTCGCGCTCACCGTCGCGGCAGCGGAAGTCGCCGTGGGGTTGGCGATCATCATCGCGCTCTACCGCGGCAAGTCCACCATCGCCGCCGAAGAATTGAACTTGATGAAATGGTGAAGTACGCCCTCATCCCATTGCTCCCGTTCGCCGCGTTCCTGATCATCGGCCTGTTCGGCCACTGGATCAGGGAGCGCGCGCACTGGATCGCCGTCCCGGCGGTGGCGATCTCGTTCCTGCTGTCCCTTTCCACCTTCGGCGACATTGCGAACGGCCCCCCGATCCACGTGACGCTCTATTCCTGGATCACCTCCGGCGCATTCGACGTCAGCATCGGCCTGTACATCGACCGGCTGACGGCCGCGATGCTGCTGCTGGTCACGATCGTGAGCGGTCTCGTGCACGTCTACACCGTCGGCTACATGCACGGCGAGCCCGGCTACGCCCGCTTCTTCGCCTACGTCGCCCTCTTCACCTTCTCGATGCTGATGCTGGTGATGGCCGACAACTTCCTGCAGTTGTACGTGTTCTGGGAGGCGGTGGGACTCTGCTCTTATTTATTAATCGGGCACTGGTACGAGCGCAAGACCGCCTGCGACGCGGCGACCAAGGCCTTCGTGGTCAACCGGGTCGGCGATTTCGGGTTCAGCTTGGGAGTAATGCTGATCTTCGCCGTATTCGGCTCCCTGCGGTACGACCAGGTCTTCGCCCACGCAGTCCTCGTCGAGGGACAGACGATCAACCTCCTGAAGCCGCTGGGCGGCGAGTGGCCGGTGGGGGTAATGACGGTGATCTGTCTCCTGCTCTTCGCCGGCGCCGTGGGCAAGTCGGCCCAGGTGCCGCTGCACGTCTGGCTGCCGGACGCGATGGAAGGGCCCACACCCATCTCGGCCTTGATCCACGCCGCGACGATGGTGACCGCCGGCGTCTTCATGGTGGCGCGCCTGGCTCCGCTCTACAACCTCTCGCCCGTCGCGATGGACGTCGTGGCCGTGACGGGCGGCGTGACCGCGATCTTCGCGGCGACCATCGCCCTAACCCAGAACGACATCAAGCGCGTCGTCGCCTACTCGACCGTTAGCCAGCTCGGCTACATGATGATGGCGTGCGGACTCGGAGCCTATGTGGCCGGGATCTATCACCTCCTGACCCACGGAGCCTTCAAGGCTCTCCTGTTCCTTTGCTGCGGCTCGGTCATCATCGCGCTGCACCACGAGCAGGACATGCGGCGCATGGGCGGCCTCAAGAACAAGATGCCCATCACTTACTGGACCATGCTCATTGGCTCGCTGGCCCTTGCCGGGTTCCCGCTCACTGCGGGCTTCTTCAGCAAGGATGAGATCCTGGTGAGCGCCTGGTCGGCCGGCACGCTGGGCAAGATGCTGGCGGGGGTTGGCCTGGTCACGGCGTTCATGACGGCGTTCTACAGCTTCCGTCTCCTCTTCGTCGCCTTCTGGAGCGAGTCGCGAGTGGACCCTCACCAAGCCCCGCACGTCCATGAGCCGTCTCCCACGATGACGGTTCCTCTGCTCATCCTGGCAGTGCTCTCGATCGCGACGGGCTACCTGGGCATCCCGCAGTTCATCGCGCCGGTCCTGCCCGGACCGGAAGGAATGGCGGCACCCCACGAAGGTCCGGCTGCCGCCAGCATCATGGTCGTCGCAAGCCTGCTGGGACTCGCCGGCATCGCGACCGCTTATATCCTCTATGTGAAATCGCCGGGACTGCCAGACCGCCTGGCCCAGCAATGGCGGGAAGCCTACACCCTGTCCTTCAACAAATGGTACGTGGACGAATTCTACGATCGGACGATCGTCCAACCGACTGTGGCCCTTGCCAACTGGCTCTGGAAGATGGTGGACGTGGCTGTCATTGACGGAATGGTGAACGGCGTGGCGGACGCTACCGTGCTGTGGGGGCGGGCACTCCGGCTGGTCCAGAGCGGCGAGGTCCAGCACTACGCCCTCGCGATGGCCCTCGGAGCAGTCGCGATCCTGGGCATGTATCTGCTGCTGTTGATCTGATGTCTGACATCATCCTCAATACGACGCCGCTGCCGCACCTGCTCACGCTACTGATCCTCCTGCCGCTGGTGGGCGTGGCGATGATGGCCTTCGTCAAAGAAGAGGCCGCCGTCAAGCACGTCGCTTTCTGGACGGCCGCCATCGAGTTTGTCCTTTCCCTGCCGCTCTACCTCTGGTTCGACCCGGCCACCCACCGGATGCAGTTCGGGGAAGTGGTCCAGTG
>DASQRT010000246.1:0-3130 GCA_035642795.1 Nitrospirales bacterium | reverse complement strand
GGCGTCCCGGTTCGCCTTGCTTCTTTAAACAGAATCCTAGAGAATTGTTTTCATGCGTGTCACGATCCAGCCGGACGACGAGTTCAACCGCGCGCTCGTCCAGAACGTGCACCCGCCCGATTGGGTCAATCCGGAGCCGACCGGCCGGTACAACCTGGTGGTGATCGGCGCCGGCACGGCCGGCCTCGTGACGGCCGCCGGCGCGGCCGGGCTGGGCGCCCGCGTCGCCCTGGTCGAGAAGCACCTGCTGGGCGGCGACTGCCTCAACGTCGGGTGCGTCCCCTCGAAGGCCCTCATCCGAGCTTCGCGCGCCTGCGCGCAGGTCCGCGACGCGGCGGCGTTCGGCATCCGGATCAAGGGCGACGTGGACTACGACTTCGGGGCCGCGATGGCGCGCCTGCGGAAGCTGCGGGCCCTCATCAGCCAGAACGATTCGGTCCATCGCTTCACCAAGCTGGGCGTGGATGTTTTCCTCGGCGAGGGGCGCTTCACAGGACCCGACACCGTCGAGGTGGGCGGCAAGACCTTGGGGTTTGCCAAGGCCGCGATCTGCACGGGCGCGCGCGCCGCCGCGCCGCCGCTCCAGGGGCTGGAGCAGGTCGGCTACCTGACCAACGAGAGCGTCTTTGCGCTGGCCCAGCTGCCGCGTCGGCTGGCCGTGATCGGGGCCGGTCCCATCGGCTGCGAGCTGGCCCAGGCCTTCGCGCGGTTCGGGAGCCAGGTGACGGTCTTCGAGCGGATGGACCGCATCCTGCCGCGCGAGGATACGGACGCAGCCGACCTGGTCAAGCAAGCCATGGTCCAGGACGGCGTGCGGTTCACCTTTCGCGCGCAGGTTCTCCAGGTGTTGCAGCACGGTGCTGAGAAGGTGCTGTATCACAAGGTCAGCGGGGTGATCGAAAATCTGGTCGTTGATGAGATGCTGGTGGGAGTCGGACGGGCGCCGAACGTGGAGGGGCTTAATCTGGAAGCAGCCGGCGTGTTGTTCGATCAGGATGGGATCATCGTCAACGATCAGCTGCAAACCTCCAATCCACTGGTATTCGCGGCCGGCGACGTCTGCTCGAAGTACAAGTTCACGCACGCCGCCGACGCCATGGCGCGGATCGTGATCGCCAACGCCCTATTCTGGGGCCGGCAGAAGGCCAGCGCGCTCGTGATTCCCTGGTGCACCTACACCGATCCCGAGCTGGCCCATGTCGGGCTGTACGAGGAGGAGGCCAGGGGCCAGGGCTTGAAAGTGCAGACCTACACGTGGAAGCTCGACGAGGTGGACCGGGCCGTGCTGGACGGCGAGGAGAGCGGATTCGCGCGGGTCTTGGTGCGCAAGGGGACCGATAAGATCCTGGGCGCCACGATCGTGGCGGCGCACGCCGGCGACATGATCAGCGAGATCACGCTGGCCGTGACGAACAGACTGGGGTTGGGCGATGTTGTGAGAACGATTCACCCCTATCCGACCCAGGCGGAAGTGATCAGGAAGCTGGGGGATGCCTATAATCGGACACGCTTGACGCCGTTCGTGAAAAAGATCATGGAAAAATGGTTGTCCAGAAGCAGGCGGGGATGAATGCGGGGCCTTCACGTTCTTCTTATCCTTGCTGTCGCGTCGGTCGGCCACGCCGACTCGCCGCCCGTGCTCGCGGTGGGCAAATTCTCGGGAGCGGCGGTGGGGGGCGCCCTGCCGGACGGCTGGAAGCCGCTGACCTTCAAGAAGATCGAGAAGCACACCATCTACACGGTCGTGAAAGACGGGGAGATGACCGCCGTCAAAGCGGTCAGCGAGGCGTCGGCGTCCGGCTTCACGCGGGAGATCAAGATCAACCTCAAGGAGTACCCGATCGTGCAGTGGCGGTGGAAGGTGGCGAACGTCCTCCAAAAGGGGGACGTGATGCGGAAAGAGGGCGACGACTATCCGGCGCGGATTTATATCACGTTCGAGTATGACTCCTCCAAGGTAGGGTTCTTCGATAAAGCCAAATACGAGACAATCAAGCTGCTATACGGGCAGTATCCGCCCCTGGCTGCCATCAATTACATCTGGGAGAGCAAGGCCCCCAAGGGCACGGTGGTGCCCAACCCCTATACGGATCAGGTCAGGATGATCGTGGTGGAGAGCGGGATGGACCACCTCAATCAATGGGTCAGCGAGGAGCGAAACGTCTATGAGGATTACAAGAAGGCCTTCGGCGACGAACCGCCCCTGATCTCGGGTGTGGCGATCATGACCGACACCGACAACACCGGCGAGTCGGCGACCGCTTACTACGGCGACATCGTCTTCAAGAAAGCGCCATAAAGTAGCCTGTCCCCTTTTTCACTTCCAGGTTCGGAACCGCTGAATCAGCTCGTCGCGGACGGCGGGCGGGATCGGCTCCGCGGGCAGCGTTCCTAATGTGCGGATCGTCAGTTTCATCTGGCGGAGATAGCGGCGGCAGCCGAAGCACATCCCCAGGTGCATCTGGAACCGCACCCACTCTACAAAGCTTAGGTTGCCTTCGAGGTAGTCGGTGATCGCCTCGGTAACTTCCTTGCAGGTCAGCTTGCCCGCCAGGTAGTCGATCACGTGGTTCTTGAGGTCGTCGCGGGTCATGTTGAAGAGCCGCCTCCTTCGAGGTAGCGCGCGAGGGCACGTCGAACCCTGGACCGCGCGCGATGGAGCAGCACTCGTTGATTGGTCTCGCTGATTGCAAGGATGTTACAGACTTCCGCTGACGACAGCCCTTCCACATCACGCAGTGTGATGACCTGTCGCTGGGTCTGGGGAAGGGCCGCGATGGCCTTCTCGATCTGCGCAAGCCCTTCTTTGGAGAGCAGGAGCTTCTCCGGCGTGTCGTCGTCCCAGGTGCCGGGAGGCTCGGCCCAGTGATCCACCCAATAGCCCGTGCTGCGAAACCGGCTCGGGTCCACGGCCGGCTCGTCGGCATCTTCCGCGGAAGCGCCGAGCGGGGAGAACGGCACGCTGCGGCTTTCACGGACGCCTAGGGTCTTCGCCCGGTTGATCAGGATCCGATAGATCCAGGTCTTGAGCGACGATCGGCCCTCGAACCGGCACAGCCCTTCCAGCACTCCGAGCCAGGTTTCCTGGACGACTTCCTCGGCCACGGCGTGGCTGGGCACGAAGGCCATC
>DASQRT010000245.1:0-2541 GCA_035642795.1 Nitrospirales bacterium | reverse complement strand
TGTCCACAGCGGAGTTTCGGGTGCTGGAACTCCGCGCCCCCTGGACTGACGCGGTCCGCGACGAGCTGCTCCGGATCGAGCCCCGCGAGATCCTGGTGCCGGACGAGGAGGCGGATCGGCTCCGCGTGATCGTCAGTTCCTTAGCCGCCGCCGTCACGCCGGTCCCGGCCTCGACGTTCCACCGCACGGCGGCGCAGACATTGTTGCTCGAGCATTTCCGCGTCGCCTCCCTGGACGGCTTCGGCTGCGGTGATAAGCCCTTGGCGCTCACCGCCGCGGGCGCCCTCCTGCAGTACGTCAAAGCCACTCAACCTGGCGCGTCTCTCACCCATGTGACCAGGATGCAGGTCTCCGCGCAAAGTGACATCATGCTCCTAGACCGGGCGACGCAGCGCAACCTCGAACTGATCCGCCGCGCGGTGGACGGCCAGGTGAGCGGGTCTCTCCTCAGTATCCTCGATCGGACCGTGACACCCCTGGGCGCCCGCCTGTTACGGACATGGATCCTTCATCCCTTGACGGATCTGGCGCAGATTGCGGCGCGCCAAGAAGCCGTCGCCGACCTCCACGGCAATCTGGACCGGCGGAGCCGCCTGCGCACCGCCTTGCGCGACGTGTCGGATCTCGAGCGGTTGATGAGCCGGATCGTATTGGGCGTTGCCAACGCGCGCGATCTCCACGCGCTCAAAGATTCCATCGTCGTAGTCCCGGCCATCACCCGGGTGCTGGTGGCCTGTACCGCCCCGCTTTTGCGCGAGCGGGCCGAGGCCTGGAACGATCTCGCACAACTGGCCTCCAAGATCGAGCAGGCGATTCACCCGGAGCCTCCAGCGTCGGTCAAAGAGGGGAGATTGATCCGCGACGGCTTCAACGCCGACCTCGACGAACTGCGCGCAATCAGTCGGGACGGAAAGACCTGGATCACTCAGATCGAGCTACAGGAACGGCAACGCACCGGTATCGACTCTCTGAAAGTTCGCTATAACCAGGTATTCGGCTACTACATCGAGGTCACGAAGCCCAACCTGCCGCGGGTGCCCACCCACTACGTCCGCAAGCAGACCCTCGTCAACGCCGAGCGGTTCATCACGCCGGAGCTCAAGGCCCTCGAGGACAAGGTGCTGGGGGCGGAAGACCGCATTCGCGCTCTGGAGTACGATCTGTTCGACGCCCTGCGACGGGAAGCCGCCGGCTCAGCACCTCGCGTCCAGGCCCTCGCGCGCACGCTGGCGCTGGCCGACGCGTTGGCGTCCCTGGCTGAAGTGGCAGCGGAAGGCGGGTACTGCCGGCCAGAGCTGACGACGGACGACACGCTTATCATCAAGGACGGCCGCCATCCCGTGCTCGAACGGCAAGACCTGCCCGGCGGGTTCATCCCCAACGACGTGCTGCTCGGCGGGCCGGACCACCGGCTGCTCATCATCACCGGGCCCAACATGGCCGGCAAGAGCACCTACCTGAGACAGACCGCGCTGATCGTGCTGATGGCCCAGATGGGGGGGTTCGTGCCGGCCAAGTCCGCCGCGATCGGACTCGTAGACCGGATCTTCACGCGGATCGGCGCCGCGGATAATCTAGTGGAGGGCCAAAGTACCTTCATGGTGGAAATGACCGAGACTGCCAATATCCTCCACCACGCCTCATCGCGGAGCTTGATCATCCTCGATGAGATCGGACGGGGCACTAGCACATTCGACGGGCTCAGCATCGCGTGGGCCGTCGCCGAGTATCTGGCCGATCGCAACCGGATCGGAGCCCGGACACTCTTCGCAACCCACTACCACGAGTTGACAGACCTGGCGCGCACCCATACGGGCGTGCAGAACTACAATGTGGCAGTCCGGGAACGAGGGGAAGAAATTCTGTTTCTGCGGAAGATCGTGGAAGGCGGGGCCGATCGCAGCTACGGCATCCACGTGGCCCGCCTGGCGGGCTTGCCCAGGGACGTCGTCGCGCGAGCGGAGGAAGTACTCAAGCGGCTGGAGAGCGGCACGAGCCAGGACGGGGTCAGTGATAACGAGCGGGAAGACTTTCCTCGCGGAACGCCTGATCCTACTCTGCCACCTCCCCACCCGATCTTGGAAGAAGTCCGCCAGATGGACTTGTTCAGCATGACTCCCCTCGAGGCCATGAATAAACTGGCCGAGATCAAGGAGCGATTGGAAAAAGGCGACGGGTCGTAAAAATGAAACGGGCGGTGGACCCTGCGATCCACCGCCCATGCGCATTGCCCGAAGACTTACGGCTTAGTGGCCGCCACCGGCTTTCGGAGCTTCTCCCGCACAGCCCGGCGAAAGATGCTTAAAGAGGACATGCTTCCCGTACTTGAGGCTCCCACCGGCCTGATCCTCACCGAGCACGTCAGTCGGAACCGGCGTTCCCTTGCCGCACTCAGCCTTCATCGTCGGGAAGCCTGGCTGAGCGGCCATGGTCGACTGGCCCGGGAACGTCGCATTCGATCCCCCTGCCACCACACCTTTCCACAGCTTGTCGTCCACGTCCTTCAAATTCGTGGCGACGCGCCTGTTCTGCTCGACTTCC
>DASQRT010000244.1:0-2879 GCA_035642795.1 Nitrospirales bacterium | reverse complement strand
CCTACAGTACAAGTCCGCAAGTGAAGTCAAACTGACCCGCTACCTTTTTTCTGCTACAATCCGCACATGCGGCGCGCGAAGATTGTCTGCACCATCGGGCCGGCCTCGGAATCCCCGGAGATGCTCCGAAAGCTGATCGTCGCCGGCCTCGACGTCGCCCGGCTGAACTTCTCGCACGGGACGCACGAGCAACACGCCAGGGCGATCATGGCCATCCGCGAAGCGGCAGCCGCTACCGGACGCCCCATCGCCATCCTTCAGGACCTGCAAGGGCCTCGGATTCGCATCGGGAATCTCACCGCCCCTATTTCCGTCGAATCAGGTCAAACGATCACCTTGACCATAGACACAGAAGCGAGCGACGACGCTATCCCGGTCACGTACGACCACCTGCCCGCCGATGTGAAACCAGGGGACCGCGTTCTGATCGACGACGGCCTGCTCGAACTTGCCGTCGAGGAGTCGAGCAAACAGACGGTCCGTTGCCGCGTGGTCACCGGCGGGACGATCCGGCCGCATAAAGGCATGAATCTGCCTGGGGTCTCCGTCTCAGCCCCAGCCTTCGGCGAGAAGGATAGAGAGGACATGGCTTTCGGCCTCTCGCACGGTGTGGATTATGTGGGGCTTTCCTTCGTGCGCGGCCCAGAGGACGTGACAAGGGCTCGGGATTGGATGAAAAAATACGGGGCCGAAGCCGCCATCATCGCCAAGATTGAGCGCCCGGAGGCCGTCGAACGCCTGGACGAGATTGTAGCGGTCTCCGATGGCATCATGATCGCGCGCGGGGATCTCGCGGTGGAGACGAGCCCTGAGGCGGTGCCGCTGCTTCAGAAGCGCATCATCCGCTCGTGCAACCAGAGCCGCTCACTGGTGATCACGGCGACCCAGATGCTGGAATCCATGAAGGCCAGCCCCCGTCCGACGCGCGCCGAAGCGTCCGACGTCGCCAACGCCGTCCTGGATGGGACCGACGCGGTGATGTTGTCCGGCGAGACCGCAGCCGGCCGCTATCCGGTGGAAGCTGTCGAAACCATGGCGCGGATCACGGAGGCGGCAGAGCAAGGTCTGGAGCAGGCTCCGATCCCCATGCAGGCTCCCTCGCCCACGCCGTTTCCGGCCGCAGTCTGTGCTGCGGGGGCACGAGCCGCGCGTGAGACCGGCGCCAAGGTCGTAGTGGCCTTCACTGAATCGGGCACGACGGCGCGTCTGCTTTCGAAGGAACGCCCTACGGTCCCCATCGTCGTCTATACGCCACATGATGCCGTGCGGCGGCGCATGGCCCTCTACTGGGGCGTGCTCCCGCGCGCGATGCGGACGATCCCCAACACTGACGAACTCATCCGCGAGCTGGAGCGCTCGCTCCGGGGGGAGAAGCTCGCTGGATCTGGCGATCGCATTGTCATCATTCTGGGCGCACCCGCCGGGACACGCGGCAGCACCAATTTGATGAAACTGCATACGATCGCCTGAGAGTGACCTTGACGTTCTCCCAGAAAACTGGAACAGCGAGAATCTGAACTGTCTGGTGGCTCAGTTTGGTGTGAGAACGTTACTTCTGTGCGACTTGATTTCATCCATCTGGTCATTTAGAGTGCCCTAATCGACTGGGGCATTCCCTGTTAGTTCCCTGTTCTCTGGAACCCGCGGACTTCGCGGGGTACGTGGGAAGCTGCGCTGGATGCCGCTTTCCGTGGCCAGCAAGCCACGGGAAAAGGGTCCATCTTGGCGGACCCTTGGTGGGGCGGGTGAAAATGTGGAGAGGTGCGAGAGTGGCCGAATCGGGCGGTCTCGAAAACCGCTGTCCGGGCAACTGGACCGTGGGTTCGAATCCCACCCTCTCCGCCAGTGAATTCTGATTAAGGGGCCGGGCCCTGTGCAAAAGGAACCTTTGAACCCCGCCAGGTCCGGAAGGAAGCAACGGTAAGAAGGCCATCCTTTGTGCCGCAGGATCACCTGGCCCCGCTTTCTTGAAAGACGTTAAACGTGAAACGTTCATCGTTAAACGTAAACTCCATGCCTTTTTTCACGATTAACGGTTAACGTTTAACGTATAACGATCATGGACTACCAAGTCTCAGCCCGCAAGCACCGCCCGATGACCTTCGCCGAGGTCACCGGGCAGACGCACGTCGTCCGGACCCTCACGAACGCTCTCGCCTCAGGGCGCACCGCCCACGCCTACCTGTTCTCTGGCATGCGCGGCGTCGGCAAGACCACCATGGCCCGCATCCTGGCGAAGACCCTCAATTGCGAGAAGGGGCCGACCCCGACGCCCTGTCTCGCGTGCGCGAGCTGCCGGGAGATCGGCGCCGGGACATCCTTCGACGTGATGGAGATCGACGGCGCGTCCAGCAACAGTGTGGACGACGTCCGCGAGATGCGCGAGACCGTCAAAACCGCGCCGGCGCGCGGCCGGTACCGCGTGTACATCATCGATGAGGTCCACATGCTGTCGACGGCGGCGTTCAACGCCCTGCTCAAAACGCTGGAGGAGCCGCCCGCGCACGTGGTCTTCGTCTTCGCGACGACGGAAGCGCACAAGATTCCCCAGACGATCCTCTCCCGCTGCCAGCACTTCACGTTCCGGCGGATCCCGCGACGCGAGGTGGTGGACACCCTCAAGCGCGTGACGGCCGTGGAAGGGATCACGATCGACGACCGCAGCTTGAGCGCCCTGGCCCGCGCCTCCGACGGCAGCATGCGGGACGCCCTGAGCCTCCTGGATCAGGCCGTGGCGTTCGGCGGCAAGCGCGTCGAGGCCGAGCAGCTTATGATCCTGCTGGGCGCGGTCCCACACGAACTGCTCCGCGGCGTACTCGAGGCGATCCTGGCCCGCGACGCCGCGGGCTCGCTCAAGGCGCTGGCTGCTGTGCAGGATC
>DASQRT010000243.1:0-6337 GCA_035642795.1 Nitrospirales bacterium | reverse complement strand
CGCGCGGGCGCAGAAGTCACGCCGATCGCCTAGGTTCGACCCGATCCCGATGTAGGTTTCAACCATCTGCCCCGCCTTACAGGCCCGCCTTCTCCATCCGCGAGACGGCCTCGAGCAGGCGCTCCTTCGGCGTGCATAGCGTCATCCGGATGTAGCCTTCCCCGGCCTCCCCGAAACCGTTGCCCGGCGTCGTGACGATCCCGGCCTTCTCCAGCAGGTGCGCCGTGAAGGACGCGGAGGTGAAGCCCTTTGGCACGGTGATCCAGACGTAGAAGGCCGCGTGGAGCGGCTCCACCTCCAGACCGGCCCGCTTGAGCCCCGGGAGCAGTATGTCTCGCCGCTCCTGATAGACCGCCCGGATCCCATCGGCCAGTGCATCTCCCTGGCGCAACGCCGCGATACCGGCCTCCTGTACCGCCTGGAACGCGCCGGAGTCGAGGTTGCTCTTGACCTTGCCGAGCCCGGCCAGCACCTGCTTGTTGCCGACGGCGAACCCGATCCGCCAGCCGGTCATGTTGAAGGTCTTCGACAGCGAGTGAAATTCGACCCCGACCTCCTTGGCACCATCCGCCTCCAGGAAGCTGGGCGGGCGCCGTCCGTCATAGTAAATCTCGGAATAGGCCGCATCGTGGCACACGATGATTCGGTGCTCGCTCGCGAACTCGACCACGCGCTTGAAGAAGTCCTTGCCGGCCGTCGCCGAAGTCGGGTTGTTCGGATAGTTCAGGAACATCAGCTTGGCCTTGCGCGCCACGTCTTTCGGAATGGCCCGGAGGTCCGGCAGGTAGTGGTGGGCCTTCGTCAGCGGCATCATATATGGCGTGCCGCCTGCAAAGCTGGTCCCCACCGGATAGACCGGATACCCGGGGCTCGGCACCAAGACCACGTCGCCGGGGTCCACGAAGGCCAGCGGCACGTGGCCGATGCCTTCCTTCGAGCCGATCAGCGTGAGGACCTCGTCGGCCGGATTGAGCGTGACGCTGAAGCGCCGCTTGTACCAGTCGGAGACCGCCTGCCGGAAGCTCAGCATCCCTTCGTAGGACGGATACTGGTGGTGCTTCGGATTCCCCACTGCCTGCCGCAACTGCTCGACGATCGGCGCGGGGGTCGGCAGGTCCGGATCACCGATGCCCAGATTGATAATGTCCACCCCGCGGGCGACGGCCTTCTGCTTCATCTCGTCGATCGCGGCGAACAGATACGGCGGCAAGGTCTTGATTCGGCTCGAAGGCTCTATCGGAAATCCAGCCATGAAACGGCGCTCCTTTCTACCAGTGGGCGATGTGGAGCTAACAGGGTACTGCATGGGATGAGAAAAAGAAAAGGGGTTTTGACAGAGCCCCACCTGCGTGCTAGCGTTGGTTATGCCCCTCCGCGCGGTCCGCTCGTTGCTGTTCGTCTTGCTGCTAAGCGCGTGCGCAGGCCCGGCCGCACAGGTCGATCAGACCGCCAGCCCGATTGATCCCGTCCTTCAAGCCTCCATTTACGAATACCTGGACACCCCTGACACCGAGCGCGCCGACCAGCTCCTCGCCATGATTCTTGGCCGTCAGGATGCGACGCCGGCGTCCGTCTCGACCATTTTCGCCGCAGACCGCTCCTACCGGGCCGAACCGGTGGGCGTCCTGCCAAGCCGCGAACTTCGTCTCGGGGGGCGCGCGTTCTACTACGGCCTGTACGTTCCGGATTCGTACCGTCCTGGCAAGGCGTACGGGCTCGTCATCTGCTTGCACGGAGCCGGTTTTACAGGGGACACCTATCTGGAACGCTGGCAGACCCGCCTGGGCGAGGGCTACCTCCTGGCCTGCCCGACCCTGCCCATGGGGAACTGGTGGACCCGCACTGCCGAGGACCTCGTCCTGGCTACCATTCGGGCGGTTGAAGCCCGCTACCATGTTGACCCCAACCGCGTGTTTCTCACCGGCATGTCCAACGGCGGGATCGGAGCGTACCTGATCGGAGCGCATCACGCCTCGCGCTTCGCCGCCGTCATACCCATGGCAGCCGGACTGGACGACATCCTGCTACCGTTCCTGGAAAACTTCCGACAGACGCCGCTGTACATCATCCACGGCCGGCAGGACCAAGTGATGCCGGTCTCCCTGAGTCGCGCGATTGACGAGGCCCTGACTACGCTGGGCTACCTGCACGTGTACCGGGAGCATGATCGCGTCCATCCAATGGCCGGCGGCCATTTCTTCCCACGGGAGGAACTGCCAGACCTGATCGCCTGGCTGGCGGACCGACACCGGAACCCCTACCCGAAGAAACTGACTGTCGTGCGCGACGCGTCGCATCTCCTGCCGTTCAACTGGGTGCGGATTGACGCGACGGACCGCATCGCCGAGTTTTCGGAGAACCTCATCGACCGCCGCGACGAGGCCATCGCCACCAAACGCTACGCCAGGTTGGAGGCGGAAGTCGTCGGACCCAACAAGATCGAAGTGCGCACGCAGCGCATCCGGCGCTACACGCTCTACCTCAATCAGAACTTGGTGGACCTCTCGCGCCCGGTGACAATCATGACCAATGGAGTCATTACCTACGAGGGATTGGTGGTTCCCAGCACGAAGACCCTTCTGCGAGAAGCGCGCGCGCGGCAAGACCATGGTGTCTTTTTTTCGGCCTCCGTGTCGGTGGCGGTCCCCAGTTCGAAATGAGCCAGCCAGTCATGGAGCAGAAGGGACGATGTTGTCGGCCTGCTCGACTTGAGCGCCGTCCTGGGCTGCAATCGTTCCTCCGTTCTTGACGAGCCGGTTTCGGAGGACGGTGCCTTTGGCCCCGGCCTGGACCACCACCGCATCGTAGAGGTTGTTGGCGATCACGTTCCCTTCCACCAGCACGTTGGACTTGCCCGCGATAGTCACGCCGTAGTCGTTGTCGCGCACTTCGCTGCCGATCAACTCACCCTGGGCATCCACGAACGACACGCCGGTGGTCTCGCTGCCGCCGAGCAGGCTCTTTTCGATGCGGACCGCTTTCGCCTGCTGGACGTAGAGAAGGCCACGGACATGGATGTTCGAGAGGAGGATGTGCGAGCCGTTGAAGATGCCAACGGCCAGGCCGCCGTTTTCGGAAATGGTCAGATCGCGGACCTCGATTTCGTTGGCGCCGTACGGCCACTTGCCGATCCGAAACGCACCCACCCGCTTCAAGCCGGAAATCGTCACCTGGTCGCGGGACTCGCCGACCAGCCGAAGCCGGTCCTTGCTGTGGACGACCACGTCCTCCCGATAGTGCCCGGCCTTGATGAAGATCGTGTCTCCCGGCTTTGCGTCGTCAATGGCCGCTTGGATCTCGCGATACACGCCCGAGCCGTCCAGCGCCACGACGATGGTGCGGCCGACAGGAGCACTGTCGGCCATGACTGCTCCCCCTGAGAGCAGTGCCACAAAAAAGGGACAGAGGATCATCGCAGCAACGGCGTGCCGATGGCCCGGGCCGTCTCCACCATCGTTTTGAACCCCCTCCGGCTGACGAGGGAGTGGAGATCGCTCCAAATGAACCCCCCTTCCGGCGCGGAGCCCGCGGTTCTATTGAAATCATAGATGAGCTTGGTCACGTACCGTTCCTCGGCATGGACCTGCCCCCACCCGGTGATCAGATAGGCCATGGCGTCCCCCAAGGTAGCCGCCTGCCGCTCGTTCAAGCCCAGGCGCCTCCCCGCCTGGGAGCCCAGCGCCGCATAGACTTCGCTGTGGTGAGCGTCCTGGATGCGCACTTCGCCTGCCCGGATCTTCGAGACCGTCAGTTGGGTCTGGTCCCAACTCTCTTCGCCGGCCCTGTACGTCTGCCCGCGAGGATTCCCTTTTTCGGCAGACAAAACCCCTTGGATTGCAGCTACGGACAGCGCGGGAGGAAGGCCCTTGCGATCAGGGGTCGCTACGACCTGCAATTCTTCGATGCTCAAGTCGCCGATGTCCCCAGCCTGGGACAGGGCCTTCCGAAGTCGGTCCCAGTCCAGGGCGAGCTGAGTCTTCATGGCCTCGTCGAGCAGTTCACCGCTCATGGCGCGCGGCATTGTAGCGACCTTGGTATCACCTATGCAATGTGCTATCGTTTCGCCATGGTGCTTGTTGGCCTAACAGGCGGGATCGCCACGGGCAAGAGCACGGTCTCTTGGCTCTTCGTGGAATGTGGCGCGCGCCTTATAGACGCCGATGTGCTCGCTCGCGAAGCTGTAGCGCCGGGCCAGCCAGCCATGCGGAAGATCGCTGAGGCCTTCGGGCGTGAGATGCTCCGCCCGGACGGCACCTTGGATAGAGATCGTCTCGGCAAGGTGGTCTTCGGAGATCCCAAGCAACTCGAAAAACTCAACGCCGTCGTCCATCCATACGTGGCGGTTGCGCAGGAGCAGCGGAGCCGAGAGATCGCGGGGAAGGACCCGCATGCCGTCATCATCTATGACGCCGCCTTGCTGATCGAGGCAGGTGCTCACAAGCGCATGGACAAAATTATCGTCGTGACCGCTGATGAGCAGACCCAACGCAAACGCCTCACGGCCCGCAACCACCTGTCCGCCGACGAAGGTAAGCGGAGGATCGAGGCCCAGATGCCGCTGGCCGAGAAGATCAAAGTGGCGGACTATGTCATCGACGGGACCCTCCCCCTGGAGCAGCTCCGGAAGGAAGTCCAGCGCATCTACGACGAACTCAAGCGCCTGGCCTGAGAAGCGGGCGTCTAGTACGCTTCAGCAGGTGGTGTGGTGGGAGGAGGCGGCTGCCACTCGGAAAATTTGGGAGGCACTTCGAAGAAGAAATCCTGTTGCTTCGAGAAGACTACATGCTCGTACTCGACCGCCCAGTCCCGATCCCGGCTCACCGTCCGTAAGGGAAGCCGGTGCTCCACCGACACCCACTGGTAGTAGTGCTCGGCTCCTGGTCCGGATTCCACCATCACTTCATAGAGCGTTACCCGATGCTTGCCCAGCATTTCTTCACGGACCGCCGTTCGAGACGCCTCCCCCTCCATCGTCTCGGTGAGCGGCGGCACATGGTCCTTCCGAAGCGGGACAGTCAGATACTGCCGCCTCTTTGAAAGAAGAAGCCAGACGACCTGCTTGTCCAGGCGCACGATGGAGACGCCAGCATAGCCCAGATCCGTCAGAATCCCGCCCTGATGCTCAAGACGGATCTTGTCATCTTTCACATAGACCTGCGCCCGTGCCGTCTTCCCATTCACGCGTGTGACGTAGTCGCCCGAAAACTCGACGGCCTGCAGCGGCTCGGCCGCCAACACTCCCTGCAGCATAACAGCGACCGCCAATGCTCTTCGTGACCGCATCATCCCCACACCTCAGGCGATCATACCATAGCGAGGAACGGTGGACTCCGTGCATTCCCCCGCGCCCTGTGTTAGAGTTTTCGCATGTCTATGCACAATGTCGTCATCATCGGATCCGGGCCGGCGGGGCTGACCGCGGCCATCTACACAGCGCGGGCGAACCTCTCACCCCTGCTGATCGAGGGCGTGCAGGCCGGCGGGCAACTAGCGCTCACCACCGAGGTGGAGAACTATCCGGGCTTCCATCACGCCATCATGGGGCCCGAGCTCATCAAGGAGATGCGGGCCCAGGCGGGGCGGTTCGGCACGGAATTCCTGCAAGGCGATGTCTCCGCAGTGAATCTCAAGCGCACGCCCTTTACCTTGACCATCGAAGGAGCGCGACTCATCGAGACCCGCACGCTCATCATCGCCTCCGGCGCCTCCGCCAATATGCTGGGCCTTAAGTCCGAACGGCGCTTGCTGGGACACGGCGTCTCGACCTGCGCCACGTGCGACGGGTTTTTCTTCCGTGGCAAGGAGTTGGTCGTGGTCGGCGGCGGGGACGCCGCCATGGAAGAGGCGACCTTCCTGACCAAGTTCGCCACGCGTGTCACGGTGGTGCACCGGCGCGACGCCTTTCGAGCGTCCAAGATCATGCAGGACCGCGCCCGGAAGAACCCGAAGATCGGCTTCACCTGGAACACCATGGTCGAGGACATCCTGGGCAACCCCGTCGTCACCGGCGTACGACTGCGGGACCTCAAGACCGGCGCGGTCACCGAGAAGCCCTGCGACGGCGTCTTCGTCGCGATCGGCCATTCACCCAACACCAAGTTGTTCAAGGACCAACTGAAGCTAGATGAAAGGGGCTACATCCTGACACACAACGGCACGCACACCAGCGTGCCCGGTGCGTTCGCCGGGGGCGACGTGCAGGATCACGTCTACCGCCAGGCCATCACCGCCGCCGGCTCGGGCTGTATGGCAGCGATCGACGCCGAACGCTACCTGGAAGGGCTGCCGCAGCACATGGGAGAGGCGCAAACTGTTGCGTGAGCGCGGGGCTCGTGGC
>DASQRT010000242.1:0-2432 GCA_035642795.1 Nitrospirales bacterium | reverse complement strand
GTCTTGAGCTCGCCGGCGGTGCCGAGATAGGGCACCAGCGTGACGTGGATGTACAGGACATTTTCCCGCCCCACGTCGTAGGGAAGCTGACGGATGGCCTCCAGGAACGGCAGGCTCTCGATGTCGCCCACGGTCCCGCCGATCTCGCAGATGACGAGGTCCACTCCGTCTGCCCTGGCGCGGATGGACTGCTTGATCTCGTCGGTGATGTGCGGCACGACCTGGACCGTCCCGCCCAGGTAGTCGCCCCGCCGCTCCTTCATGATGACGTCGTAGTAGATGCGCCCGGTCGTGAAGTTATTGCGACGCCCGACGGTCACGGACGTGAACCGCTCGTAGTGCCCGAGGTCGAGGTCGGTCTCCGCCCCGTCCTCCGTCACGTAGACCTCGCCGTGCTGGTAGGGATTCATCGTCCCCGGGTCCACGTTGATGTAGGGGTCGATCTTGAGGAACGTAAGGCGAGCGCCGCGGCTCTCCAGGAGATTCCCGATGGACGCGGACGCGAGGCCCTTCCCCAGCGATGACACCACCCCGCCGGTCACAAAGATGAATTTCGCCATGCCGGCCTCCCTCCCTTACTCACACCCGTCATTACACCCACCTGCCCCGACCACGACAAGACGGGGCCTTTTCTCGTGGCCCAAGCGCGCTTCAGTAGTCGCGAAGTCTTGACTGAGCGACGTTTTCATCGACGTGCTCCTTCCCGAGTCAGCATGTGTTCGGCCCGTTCCAGGTCCGCCGGGGTGTCTACCCGCAACGAGACCTGTTTGGTCTCCCAGACTCGGATGCGCACTCCGGCTTCCAGCAGCCGTAACTGCTCCAACTGTTCAGTCACCTCCAACGTCCCGGATGGCATCTCGGTAAAGCGGGCTAGGGCTGCCTTCGTATAGATGTAGAGGCCCAGATGCTTCCAGTGCAGGCCCTGAACCAGGCTGCCGCGCCCGGCGTTCCGGTCTCTCAGGTAGGGAACGGGACTGCGCGAGAAGTACAGTGCGTCCCCGTTGCGGTCCGTGACGACCTTGACCACGTTCGGATCCAGCAGTTCGCGCTCTTCGGTGATGACCTGCTTGAGCGTCCCGACCTCGGCATCGGAATGGGTGAAAGGGTGGATGAGGTCTTCCAACAGGCCAGGGGCCAGCGGAATCTCATCGCCCTGGAGATTCACATAGACGTCCGCCGGGACCTCGCGGGCGACGGCTGCTACGCGATCCGAGCCAGTCCGCAGGTCGCTTCCCGTAAGGATCGCTTTGCCGCCGAATCCAAGCACGCAGTCCTGAATGCGCACGTCGTCTGTGGCAACGACGATCTGGCTGACGCCGCGCGCCGCGCGCACCCGTTCGTAGACGTGCTGGATCAGAGGCTTGTCACCCAGCCGCGCGAGCGGTTTACCCGGAAACCGGCTGGAGCCGTAGCGCGCCGGGATGACGACGGCCACGGTGGTCCTAGGTGTTGGTTGCCGCACGGCGTCACCCATGGAGAATGGCTTCTTCGAGTTGGGCGGCGGTCACGGCGGCAGTGCCCACCATGCCGACGACAATCCCAGCGGCGTGGTTGGCCAGGATTGCAGCCTGCCGCATGGGCGCGCCGGCAGCCAGGGCGAGCGCCAGGGTGGCGACCACGGTATCGCCCGCGCCAGTCACGTCGAAGACTTGGCGCGCCACAGTCGGGATGTGCGTGACCCGCCCGCGGTCTTCAAAGAGACTCATCCCCCGCTCTCCGCGCGTGATCAGGACGGCTTGGCAGCCGAGCCGTTGGTAAAGCTGGCGTCCGGCCTCCAGCAGGGTCGCCTCGTCATCGCCGTGGAGCCCCGCCGCCTGGACGGCTTCCAGGTGGTTCGGCGTGATGACCGTCGCGCCCTTGTACCGGCTGATGTGGGCGACCTTGGGGTCCACGATCACGGGCACGTTGTGCCGGTGGGCCAAGTCAATAACATCGGTCATCACGCGAGGAGTCACCACACCCTTGGCATAATCCGAGACCACCAGGGCTGACGCCGAGCGGATGCACGCCGCCACGTACCGGCAGATCCGCGCTTCCAATGCGCCGCTGATCTGTTCGCAGTGCTCGATGTCGAATCGCACCAGTTGCTGGTTGTGCGCCACGACCCGCGTTTTCTTGGTCGTGGGCCGTGCGTGGTCGGCCAGGATGCCGTCGTGCCCGACCCCCTGGCTCTCCAGCACCTGGAGGAATTGCCGGCTGCCCTCGTCCGTGCCGACTACCCCGCAGAGGTCGACCCGCCCGCCGAGTGCCTTGATGTTGTTGGACACGTTGGCCGCGCCGCCGAGCTGGAGCGTCTCCGACGCCACGGCCACTACCGGCACCGGTGCTTCGGGTGAGATCCGGCTGACCTGGCCCCAGATATAATGGTCCAGGATCAAGTCGCCGACGACCAGGACCTTCCCCTTCTTGAACTTCTTGATGTAGGACCGCAA
>DASQRT010000241.1:0-3824 GCA_035642795.1 Nitrospirales bacterium | reverse complement strand
GTTCCTGGTCACCTGCTCCTGCTCGTATCACCTGTCCTCCGAGCAGTTTCGCCGCATGCTTTGGGACGCCGCCCGGGATGTCCGGCGGACGGCCAGACTAGTGGCGCAGGGGGCGCAGGGCCGCGACCACCCGGTCCTGCTTGGGCTGGCAGAAAGCGAGTACCTCAAGTGTTGCGTGTTGCAGGTCCTATAGGGGCGTCCAATTGACTGCGCGGAGCCGTTATGCTACCGTGCAGCCCCTGCTGCGGCGTCGGAGTGGGCGATTAGCTCAGTGGGAGAGCGCTTGCTTCACACGCAAGAGGCCACAGGTTCAAAACCTGTATCGCCCACCATCCCGAGCTAGGGGGCCGGATATCCGATACCTCCAGTGATTTCAGTGACTTCCAGCCAAAATTTTTTCCTAGACAATAAGGGTGCCTTTTGCTACACTCGTTGCCAGTGATAGCCGTTTCATGGAAGGGAGGCTGGACATGTTTCTCACACGCTGCTTGATGGCGATTCTGCTGGTCATCGCATTGGGCCTGTCTGCCTGCTCCGCAATCGATGTCTATCCCACGCCTCGCCCCATCGACCTAACGGTGGGCCAGGATGAAGGACTGATCTCAAGGGACTGGGACGGCGGGAACCCGTTGCGGTTGATCGCGTTCCTTCTCACTCCTATCGGGGTCGTGGCCGATGTGTTCCTGAACCAACCTCTGTATAATTTGTTTGCAATGGACCCGGAGCTCTTCGGCTACACCAACCAGGATGAGCTGTACCGGAGGGACTTCAGGCGGTACCGCTACAGCTGGCCATCCTTCGAGAAGCAATGGTCGGCGTATTGATCTGAGTCGGCCGCAGCCGTCTCCACATTCGCTGGCTTCCCGCACTCACCAGGCAGTCGTGGCCCTGCTGAGTGCGGGAAGCCTTTTCTTTTGGGCCTCCTGCGGAGGGGGACCGCCGGCCGCCCCAGGGCAAGCCCCCACCAACCCCCGCCTCCTCCCGGTGCCCGCATGGAATCTCTGTGACCGCCGTGAGACCGTCCTGATGCACGAAGCCGGTCGCCGGACCGAACGGGTTCCGTGGGGCGTGGGCGAGGAGATCACGGTCGACCGCCCCACCGCCGGCCGCGAAAGCGAGTACCACCTGTTCTTCGATGATCGCGGCCTCCTGATCGGCTACATCGGGATTCTCTACGAAGGGCTCGACCTCGCCTCCCAACGCGACTATACGGCTTGGCTCGCCAAGCAGGTCCCGACCGACTTTCTCCTCCCCGCCGAAGTCTCCGGGCGCGCCAACGGCCTTCGCTCCGGTCGTCTGTATGGAGACCGGGGCGAGCGCGTGAGCACACGGGCCATCACAATACCGAAGGGAGAGCGACAGAGCCTCTATCTCGATTCCAGCATGCTCACGCCGTACCTCCCGCTGCTCTCACCGTACAAGCCGGAATTCCTGTCGAAGATCCACCTGCCTCCAGGAGCGCAGCCGCAGGCCATCTACGGCCCGGCCGACAGCGAGAGCCGGGACTACATCGCCAGGCAGCACTTCGCGAAGGGCGAGGTGGCCCACTTCGGCCTGTGCGGGCAGAAGGAGAACGATGCGGCCGTTGAGGCCTACCAACGCGCGATCGAGATCGGCTTGAGCGAGCCTCTCTATCAGGCCGAGGCTCATCACCGCCTGGGTCTGGCGTACCGCGACAAGGGACTGCTGCCGCAAGCCGCCGCCGCCATCGAGACGTCGTTGAAGATCCGGCCGTCGATTCCGGAGGTGGTCAACCATCTGGGCAAGGTCTACGCGCTCATGGGGGACAAAGCGCGGGCGGTGGAGGCCTTTCACACGGCGATCGGGCTGCGCCCGAATTATGCGGACGCTCATTTCAACCTGGCGGAGGCCATCGAGGACACCCAGCCGCGCCGCGCGCTTACGGCCTACGAGAACTACCTGGCGTACGTGGAAAACACTCCCGGGGAAAAAGAGCGCATCGAGTAGGCCGAAAAGCGGATCGAGGCGCTGAAGAAAACGGTGAAGTGAGGCTAGCCAGGATTACTCATGGGCTAGATCTCTCGGCGGCCGTCCAGAGACTTCAGCAGGGTCACTTCATCGGCATACTCGAGGTCCATCCCCACAGGCACGCCGCAGGCGATGCGGCTGATCCGGATGCCCATCGGCTTGATCAGCCGCGACAGATAGATGGCTGTCGCCTCGCCTTCGATGGTCGGGGACGTGGCGATGATGACCTCTTCGACCTTGCCCCGCGCAAGCCGATCCACCAGGTCCTGCGCTTTGATGTCGGCAGGGCCCACGCCGTCCAGCGGAGAGAGCGCCCCGGCCAGCACGTGATAGAGCCCTTTATAGCCACCGGTTCGCTCGAAGGCGTGCAGCGTGGAGACATCCTCCACAACCACCACGCGGGTCGCATCCCGCGCGGGGTCGCGGCAGATGTCGCAGCGCTCTCCCTCGGCGAGGTTGCGGCACTGGCGGCAGAGTCCCAACCGTTCCTTGACCGCCAGGATGGCACGGGCCAGCCGTTCCGCGTCCTCACGCGGCTGCTTGAGGATGTGAAAAGCCAAGCGCTGAGCGGTCTTCCGGCCGATCCCAGGCAGGCTGGTGAGCTCCCGTACAAGATCTTCGAGGATGCCTTTCCGGTCCATCGCTAGAGTACGTTAGAAGAGCCCGGGTATTTGCAGCCCCCCGGTGATCCCCTTCATTTCTTCCGCCACCATCTCGCGCGCCTTGCGGAGCGCCTCATTGGCGGCGGCCACCACCAGATCCTGCAGCATCTCGCTGTCGCTGGCCTTGAGGACTTCCGGATCGATCTTCACCGAGACGATCTCCAGCGCGCCGTTCGCGATGACCGTCACCATACCGCCGCCCGCCGACGCCTGGACGGTCTTCGTCGCGACTTCCGCCTGGACCTTGGCGAGACGCTCCTGCATGGCTTGCGCCTGCTTCATGAGGTTGCCGAAATTGCCGAACATGCCTGTGTTGGACATCCGCTCCCCTTTCCGTGTCCTGCGATCATCTCCCGACCTCGCCTTCCGGCTCCAGCGGGGCGCGGCTGTGCCGCACTTCCTTGACCTCACCCGCGAAGACCGAGAGGGCCTCCTGAACGAGCGGGTTGGCAAGGGCTTCATCGCGAAGATAGCGCTCCCTCGTCGCTTCGCGCTCCCGCCGAAGCTGCGCGGCCGTCGGCGTGTCCGCTCCGCTCTCCAGCGACACGACGCGCACGCGTAGGCGCCGGCCGGCCAGCGCCGAGCACGCCTCCGCAACCGCTTGCTGGTAGCCTTCCTGCTGCATCATCTTCATGGAGGTCGCGGCCGTCGCGGGCAAGCCAACCGTCACCAGATCGCCCGCCACGCCCACCAGCCCCGCATCTTCGAGGAACGCGCCGATGTTGGGCCGCTCGGCAAGAACCCGTGCGACCACCGCTTCCCAATCCAGATTCACCGGCTCCTGCCGCGCGGGCGGTGGTGGTGGCGCCTCGCGGAGCGGCTGCGGTCGTTCCGGCGGCTGTGATTGTTCGGTTCGTGGTGCCGAGGCGGGTCCTGACTCGTTCGCCTTGGACGGCGAAGGCACCCCCTTCGTCTCGGGCCGCACGGGCGAGGGCACGGCCTGCTCCTGCCCGACCCGGCACGCGCGCACGGCGGCCATTTCGACCACGAACCACGGATACTGGCTGGCACGAATGCCGTCCTCGGCCTGCAGGAAGATCCGGAACAGCTCCTGGATGTGGTCCACAGTCAGCCGCAGGGCGTCGGCTTTGATTGCGGCCTGCTCTTCGGGCCCCAGCTCGATGAGATCGCCGGCGTCGGGCACAATCTTGACCACCAACAGGTTGCGGACGT
>DASQRT010000240.1:0-9894 GCA_035642795.1 Nitrospirales bacterium | reverse complement strand
GCAGAGGCGCGTCATGGAGCAGCGCCCAGCAGCGGTGGAATATGGTCTGCCGCACGGGTTCCGGCACGTTGAGCGTGGGCAGGTCGGACGTGCAGAGGGCCAGGACCATCAGGACGAACTGCAGGTCCGGCAAGCCGGAGTCGTTGACGTCGAGCGTCTGCATGGCGCCATTATAGTGAGACTGATGAAAAAGCTCCAGATGCAGCACCCGCAGCGGGTACCCGGCCCCGAGGACGACGCAGGCGTACGGGGAACCCGTTGCTCTTCGATTGCAATGGGTCATGGTACGTCGCACTCTCAGGCTTGGGCCGGCAGGGTCTCTGGGAGATGCTCCTCCTTGCGGGGGAAGCGCTCTTCCAGAATTGTATAGAGCGTCGGCACGAGGAACAGCGTGAGCGTGGTGGATACCAGGAGCCCGCCGATGACAGCCCGAGCCAGCGGGGCGTTGGTCTCCCCGCCGGTGCCGAGCCCCAGCGCCATCGGCAGCAGGCCGAAGACCGTGGCCAACGAGGTCATGAGGATGGGGCGCAGCCGGGTCCGCGCCGCCTTGACGACCGCCTCGTGCAGTTCGATTCCGCGTAGGCGGCAATGCTGGCCTGCCGTTTCCGCCCGGACGACTTGTGCATCCCTGGCGTCGGACTCGATTTCATCAACGCGCTCGGCATGTGAGTAAGTAATCACTCACAGTGATAGCAAGGGGCGCCACCCGTTGTCCAACGTGAAATGATTCTCGGGTCCTATCTGTTACGGCGTGCTGCCCTGCATGATCTTTCGAAGGTAGGCCTGAATCCGGCAAGCATTGGTGCCGAGATCGCTTTTCCCGACCCTTGATACCGATCGCACATCTATCCGGCTCCCCTGCTCGGCCGGCGTTACACGCAAGACGATGTCGTCCTTAAAACCAAACCAGAGCGTCGTATCGGTTGCCTCAATGCGCCCCTGTTCCTGATTACTGTCCACGATCTGCCACCCCATCGCACGGGCCGCCTCCAAGGCTTTTGGGAAGGCTTCCTTCGGAGACACGTTCAGGAGCAGCGGGCTGAGATCGGGATAGGCCTTCTGTTGCTGTGCGGCCACCTCGGGGCCGCCATACTGGGCGGGATTGGGCACATCCCTCCTCAACGGCAGGATCGCAACAAACGCCGGCGGGTTCTTCGTATCGGTCGTGATGTCATGGATAGGCGGGACGTGCTGGGCCCGTTGTTTCATCTGCCAGGGGATGCCAGTCACGAGAGATCCAAGCACGATCGTCACGAGAGCCAGCAGGACAACCCTCCGCGATGAGCGGTCCAGGATGAAGGCAACAAGGCCGAGGATGGCTGCGGCCAGCCCTCCATACGCGGCCCAGGCCAAGATGGTAAAACCGGTTCTGAAGTGCCACACTCCCCAGCGCGTGCCCAGACCGGCCGCGACGGCACCACCAGCGCAAAGAACGGCCAGTACGAACGCGCCGAGTCGCAACACGTACACGTACCGCACTTAAATCATGTCCTCCGTGGTCACGGGCCCGTCGGGCCTAGAGCCTTGTCTGGTGCGATCCGCCGCCCAGATCCGCCCCGCACGCGCGCGCACCATAGGCTGAAGCGGTCAAGGTAAAGGTACACCACCGGTGTCGTATAGAGCGTGAGCATCTGGCTGACGATCAGCCCGCCCACGATGGCGATGCCCAGGGGGCGGCGCATCTCCGACCCCACCCCCGTCCCCAGCGCCAGCGGCAGCGCGGCCATCGCCGCCGCCATGGTCGTCATCATGATCGGCCGGAACCTCAATAAACAGGCCTCATAGATCGCCTCGGCCGAGCTCTTCCCTTCCTTCCGCTCCGCCTCTAGGGCGAAGTCGATCATCATAATGGCATTCTTCTTCACGATCCCGATCAGCAGAATAATGCCGATCAGGGCAATGATGCTGAACTCCGTGCGACAGATCAGCAGCGCGAGCATCGCGCCTACTCCCGCCGAGGGCAGCGTGGACAAAATCGTGATCGGGTGGATGTAGCTCTCATACAGCACCCCGAGCACGATGTAGACTGCCACCAGTGCTATCAGGATCAGCAGCGGCTCGTTGGCCAGCGAGGCCTGGAACGCCTGGGCTGTCCCCTGAGGACTGCCCCGGATACTGGTCGGCAGATCAATCTTTCGCGTCGCCGACACAATCGCCTGCACCGCCTCCCCGAGCGCAATCCCCAGTGGTAAATTAAACGACAGCGTCACCGCCGGAAACTGCCCCTGGTGGTTCACGGCGAGCGCGGTCGCAGATGGTTCGTAATGAACAAATGTGCTCAACGGCACTTGCGCTCCAGTTGGCGTACGCACGTAGATATCCCGCAGCGTGTCGGGGTGCTGCCAAAAGCGTGGTTCGGCTTCCATCACGACGTGATACTGGTTGAGTGTCGTGTACGTGATCGAGACCTGCCGCTGGCCGAAGGCGTCGTAGAGGGTGTCATCGATCAGTTGTGGGGTGATGCCTAGCCGCGACGCTGTGCTGCGATCGATCACCACCGAGGACTGCAGCCCTTTGTCTTGTTGATCGCTATTCACATCGGCCAGCTCGGGCAATGTGCGCAGCTGCTGGAAGACACGAGGGGCCCAGGCGGTGACCTCCGCCAAGTCTATTCCCTGGAGCGTGTACTCATATTGCGCATTGCTCCGCCTGCCTCCGATACGAAGATCCTGGGTCGCCTGAAGAAACGTCGGCGCGCCCGGCACCGTGGTGAGCTTTCCACGGAGTCTCGCGATCACCTGATCCGCGCTAAGTTTTCGCTCTTCGAGCGGCTTCAGCGCGACGAACATGCGTCCGGTGTTGGTGGTGGTGCCGCCGCCGCCGCCGGTGAACCCTATTACGTAGTCGACGGCAGGATCGTTCTTGATAATGTCGGAAACCGCGATCAGCTTCTCGCGCATGGCCTGAAACGAGATATCCTGCGCCGCCTGAATAGAACCGATCAGACGCCCGGAATCTTGCTGGGGGAAGAACCCCTTGGGAATGATGATAAACAGGTAGACGTTGAGGGCGATGGTGGCCAGGGTCAGCGTGAGCATAACTCGCGGATGCCGCAGCGCCCAGGACAGACTCGCATCATACCGAGACAGCATCCAGTCGAACGCCAGCTCGCTCGCCCTGTACAGAGTCCCATGGGCGCGGGTGGTCTCCGGCTTCAGGAATACGGCGCACATCATAGGAGTGGTGGTCAGCGACAAGACAAGCGAGATGACGACGGCCACCGAGAGCGTCACCGCAAATTCGCGGAACAGACGCCCCACCATTCCGCCCATCAACAGGAGCGGGATGAACACCGCCACCAGTGAGAGACTCATCGACAGGACCGTGAACGCGATCTCCCGTGCCCCACGCAAGGCCGCCTCTCGAGGAAGCATGCCTTTTTCTCGATACCTGGTGATGTTCTCAAGGACTACGATGACGTCGTCTACGACGAACCCGGTTGCGACCGTGAGCGCCATGAGGGACAGGTTATCCAGTGTGTAGCCACACAAGTACATGACCCCAAAGGTGCCGATGAGCGAGACCGGAACCGCTACGCTCGGGATGATCGTGGCCCGGATAGTCCGCAGGAAGGCGAACACCACCAGAATCACGAGCGCGACCGAGATGAGGAGTGTCCGTTCAACGTCTCGCAGCGACGCGCGAATCGGCGGCGTTCGGTCGAGCACGACCGACAGTTTGATGGCCCCGAGTATGGACGCCTCCAGCTGCGGGAGCAGGTCCCGGACCCGATCGACCGTCTCGATGATATTCGCCCCCGGCTGGCGATACAGGATCACCAGCACGGCCGGCTTGCCGTTGACCAACCCCATCGTGCGCAGATCCTCAACCGAGTCCTGTACGTTGGCCACATCCGACAGTCGCACCGCCGCCCCGGCCCTGTACGCAATGACCAGGGGCACGTACTCCTCGGCCTTGCGGAGCTGATCGTTGGTCTGGATCTCCCAGGTCCTGCTCTCGTCCGCCAGCTGCCCCTTGGGCCGGTTCACGTTGGTGCGGCTGAGCACGCTACGGACGTCCTCGAGCCCGATCCCGTATTTGTTCAGCGCGGTCGGGTTCAGGTCCACACGGACGGCCGGCAACGACCCGCCCCCCACGGTCACTTGGCCGACGCCTTCCACCTGGGAGATCTTTTGCTGAAGAATGCTTGACGCCGCGTCGTACATTCGCCCCCGACTCACGGTGTCGGAAGTCAGCGCCAGGATGAGAATAGGCGCATCGGCCGGATTCACCTTGCGATACGTGGGATTGCTGGGGAGAGTCACCGGCAAATAGCTTCGCGCCGCATTGATCGCCGCCTGGACATCGCGGGCGGCGCCGTCGATATTGCGGCTCAAGTCAAACTGCAGGACGATGGTCGTTGAGCCGAGGTAACTCGTTGACGTAATTTCAGTCACGCCCGCAATGTATGCGAACTGGCGTTCGAGCGGTGCCGCGACCGATGTCGCCATATCCTCAGGGCTCGCTCCCGGCAGGGTCGCCGAGACCAGGATCGTTGGAAACTCCACCTGCGGCAGGGCCGCCACGGGGAGCAAACGAAAGGCGACCGCCCCGGCGAGCGCCAGTCCGACCGTCAAGAGCGTGGTCGCGACAGGCCTCTTGATGAAGGGCTCTGAGATGTTCATCGGGAACGGCGTTCAGCGACGTGTTTCGCCAATCGGTCGAACGCGAGATAGATCACGGGTGTCGTATAGAGCGTGAGCACCTGGCTGACGATCAGCCCGCCGACGATGGCGATGCCCAGAGGATGGCGCAGCTCCGACCCCATCCCCGTCCCCAGCGCCAGCGGCAGCGCGGCCATCAGCGCCGCCATGGTCGTCATCATGATCGGCCGAAATCTCAACAAACAGGCCTCATAGATCGCCTCGACCGCGGGCTTCCCCTCCTTCCGTTCCGCCTCCAACGCAAAGTCGATCATCATGATCGCGTTCTTCTTGACGATGCCGATCAGCAGAATGATGCCGATCAGGGCAATGACGCTGAACTCCGTGCGAAAGATCAGCAGCGCGAGCATCGCGCCCACGCCGGCGGACGGCAACGTAGACAGGATGGTGATCGGGTGGATGTAGCTCTCATACAAGACCCCGAGCACGATGTAGACCACGACCAGCGCCGCCAGGATCAGCAGCGGCTCGTTGGTCAGCGAGGCTCGGAACGCCTCTGCGGTGCCTTGAAAGCTGCCCCGGATACTGGCCGGCAGGCCAATCTGCTGCGAGGCCGCCTCGACTGCCTGCACCGCCTCCCCGAGCGATGCCCCCGGCGCCAAATTAAACGACAGCGTCACCGCCGGAAACTGCCCCTGGTGGCTCACAATGAGCGGCGCGGTCGTCTCCGCAAACTGCGTGAAAGCGCTCAAGGGAACTTGGCCGCCGTTGGCCGAGCGGACGTAGATGTCCTGCAACGCATGGGGGCTCTTCTGAAAGTCGGGCTTTACTTCCAGCACGACGCGATACTGGTTCAACTGCGTGAAGATCGTGGACACCAGCCGCTGGCCGAAGGCGTCGTAAAGGGTGTCGTCAATGAGTTGCGGGGTGATGCCCAGCCGCGACGCCGTGCTGCGGTCGATCGTCAGCGAGGCCTGTAGCCCTTTGTCTTGTTGATCGCTGCTCACGTCGCGAAGCGCCGGCAGCGTCCGGAGGGTGTCGACCAGCTTGGGCGCCCACGCATTCAGCTCGTTGGCGTCGGGATCTTCGAGGGTGTACTGGAACTGCGTCCGGCTCACCCGATCCTCGACCGTGAGGTCCTGCACCGGCTGCAGGAACAGCGTGATCCCCTCGACCTTCCCCAGTTCCAGTTGCAGGCGGCGGATGACCTCGCTCGCGCTCACTCTCCGCTCGGCCAGAGGCTTTAGATTGATGAGGATTCGCCCGCTGTTGAGGGTGGTGTTGGTTCCGTCCACCCCAATGAACGACGAGAGGCTTTCGACCGCCGGATCCTGCAGAATCACCCCGGCCAGCGACTGCTGCCACTTCGCCATCGCCACAAACGAGACCGATTGCGGCGCTTCGGAAATGCCCATGATCACTCCGGTATCTTGAATCGGGAAAAAGCCTTTGGGCACGCCGATGTACAACAGCACCGTCAAGATCAGGGTTCCCACCACCACTACCAGCGTCGCCGTCTGACGTGCCAGCACCCATCGCAACGTCTTCCCGTAGCCCTCGATGACCCGGTCGAACAGCCGTTGCGACGCGCGGTAGAACGTGCCTTGCTGTTCTTCCGGCCGGCGCCGCAGCAGCCTCGCGCACATCATCGGCGTCAGCGTAAGCGACACGACTGCCGAGAGCAGGATCGTGACGCCGAGTGTGACCGCGAACTCGCGGAACAGACGCCCCACCACGTCGCCCATGAACAACAGCGGAATCAGCACGGCGATGAGCGAGACCGTCAAGGACAGGATGGTGAAGCCGATCTGCTCGGAGCCTTTGAGCGCGGCCTGGAGCGGAGAGTCTCCTTGCTCGATGTACCGGGCGATGTTTTCGATCATCACGATCGCGTCGTCCACCACGAAGCCCGTCGCAATTGTGAGGGCCATCAAGGTCAGGTTGTTCAGGCTGAATCCCAGCAGGTACATGGCGCCGAAAGTGCCCACCAGCGACAACGGGACGGCGACGGCGGGAATGACAGTGGCGGACAGGGTGCGAAGAAACAAAAAGATCACCATCACCACCAGCGCGACCGCCAGCATTAGCTCGAACTGCACGTCCTCGACCGATCCGCGAATAGTCGTCGTGCGGTCGGTCAGCACAGAGACTGTGACAGAAGAAGGCAGCGAACCTTGCAGCTGCGGCAGCAACTTCTTGATACGGTCGACGACTTCGATGACGTTGGCGCCCGGCTGACGTTGGATGTTGACGATGACCGCCGGGGTCTCGTTCATCCAGGCCGCCTGCTTCACGTCCTGGGCGTCATCGATCGCATCGGCCACGTCGGACAACTGCACCGGTGCGCCGTTGCGATAGGCGACAACCAGGGGCCGGTAGTCCTTGCTCGAGAGGAGCTGATCGTTCGCGCCAATAAGAGAGGCCTGGCGGGGGCCGTCGAAGGCTCCCTTCGCTTGATTGACATTGGCGGATGAAATAACCGCACGCAGGTCTTCGAGGGTCAGGCCATAGGCGGCCAGCGCCGTGGGGTTGGCTTGAATCCGCACGGCCGGCCGCTGCCCGCCGCTGATGCTGACGAGCCCCACGCCCGGCAGCTGGGAAATCTTCTGGGCGAACCGGGTATCCGCGAGATCTTCGACCGCAGGAAGAGGTAAGGTCTGTGACGTCAAGGCCACCGTCAGGATCGGCGCGTCGGCCGGGTTGACCTTGCTGTAGACAGGTGGGTTGGGAAGGTCCCTCGGCAAGAAGGTGGTGGCCGCATTGATGGCGGCCTGCACCTCCTGCTCGGCCACGTCCAGGCTCAAGTCCAGACTGAACTGCAGCACAATCACCGCGCTGCCGCTCGAACTGGTCGACGTCATCTGTTTCAGACCGGGCATCTGCCCGAACTGGCGCTCCAACGGCGCCGTGACGGATGACGCCATCACGTCAGGACTTGCGCCAGGGTAGAAGGTGAGAACCTGAATGGTCGGGTAGTCATCTTGCGGAAGAGCAGAGACCGGCAACTGGTGATAGGCTACGGCACCGGCCAACAAAACGGCCGCCATCAGCAGAGTGGTCGCGACCGGCCGGAGGATGAAAAGACGGGAAGGATTCACGACCGGTTTTTTCGGGGGGAGGCATTGCCGCTCGGAGCCTGGACGTCCACCTTGGCACCCTCCCGCAGCTTCTCTGTGCCATCCACCACAACAAGCTCGTCGGGAGACAGGCCCGCGTTGATGGACACGTCATCCCCCTCGGTGACGCCGATACTGACCGGACGCACCCCCACGGTCTGGTCAGCCTTCACCACGTAGACGAACGTCCCCTGGGGGCTTCGTTGAACGGCAACGGCCGGTACGATCGTCGCCCCACGCTTGACATCCAGGAGCAAGCGAGCATTGACGAACTGGTTGGGGAACAGTTCGTTGTCTTCGTTGGGAAACACCGCTTTCAGTCGGACCGTGCCGGTGCTCGGATCGATCTGGTTATCGACCGTCAGCAGGTATCCCGTGGCCAATCGTCGCTTTTGCTCCCGATCGAACGCCTCGACCGGCAGGCGCTCTCCGGTTTTGAGCTTGGCCAGCACCGGCGGGAGACTATCCTCGGGGATGGTGAATACAACCGTAATGGGTTGAAGCTGCGTGATTACAAGCAGCCCGTTGGGATCGCTCGCGTGAACGATGTTGCCGGGGTCCACAAGACGCAACCCGACTCGCCCGCTGATCGGGGCGGTGATGCGGGAATAGATCAATTGCAACTTGGCGTTGTCGATCTGCCCCTGATCAGTCTTGACGACTCCTTCATACTGGCGCACCAAATACACTTGCGTATCCAGCTGCTGCTGTGCAATTAACTCCTGCTTGATCAGATCCCGGTAGCGCTGAAGGTCGATTTGGGCGTTCTTCAGCAGCGCCTGGTCTCGCAGCATCTGCCCTTCCATTTGGGTCAACTGCGCTTCATACGGGCGCGGGTCTATTTGGGCCAACAGCTCTCCACTGCGGACGATCTGGCCTTCTCGATACAGAACTTCCATCAGCTGTCCGTCAACGCGGCTTTTCACAGTGACGGTTTTGAGCGGAGTGACCGCGCCGAGCCCGGTGAGATACACGCCGATGTCGCCCGTCCTCGCTGCCACGGCCACCACCGGTACGTTGCGTGTGAGGGAGTTCGGTCCTTGCTTGGCGGCACGCGGTTGCGCCTCGCCCGACTTCGTCGAGAAGACGTACGCCCCTCCGGCGAGGAGACAGACCGCCAGCAGCCCGATCCCCCAGCGCTTAAGCGACGCCGAACTCCGCTGCAGAACGTCGATCTTCGTGGGCTCTTGCATGAACATATGCACAAACCTAACATGAAACCTGGACCGGCTGAAAGGAGGAGGTCAGGGAGAACGGGGCGCATCCTCTTCGTTCCGACTGACACGCTCCCGGCGGAAAACATACCACACAAGCCCGGGGAGAGCCACAAACAGGAGGAGGACGATCACAGCCTTGACTATTAGCCTGCTCTCTCGGGAAGGTCGTAGAGAATTGCTATCAGTTCATCACCGTCCTCATCCGGCTGTGCGTCGTCGTGGGGAACAGCACTTGGCTCATCACTATACGCTCTCGACTGTGAGCCTTCTCCGTGCCTTCCTCCGTGCCTCTCCATCCTGATAGCGCGCCATTTCTCGTGCTGTTCTGGCGTCAGCACAGCTGCCGCCGCGCGCAAAGTCTTCACCCCTTCCAGACGCAAGGCTGTATGGGCGCTCTCGGATTTTTTCATGGCTGACTCGATATTAGACAGGTCGGTCTTCTCGTCATGAATGAGCGCTCGGACATCCACCTCTGCCAGCTTGAGGTCGGCTTCCTCTCGGATAAGAGTCCTCATATAGTCAGTCGTGATGGCCTTGATCTTGGCCCTTTGCTCCCCAGATAAGCCCAGGTCTTTTTGATGCCGGAGCAACCTGTGGAGTGTGTGGCCTACAAAGTCGTGCATGGCCTTACCGTGCTCGGGGTGGCCTCCCCTCATCATTCCCGGACTTGGCTCAGCCAAGACCTCGGCGGGAACGCAGACGACCCATGCCAGCAAGGCACCGAGAGCTAGAAGGACTGAAAATCGAGCGCTTATCGCCTTTGTTGTCGTAGACATCTCGCCCTCCTTGTGTAAGTTAAGAACATGCAAGGCTGTTCTCCTTGGCCTTCCTTTACTCTCTGTGTGACACCGCCGAGGCAGAAAAGTGACATTTTGCAGTTGGAACTTCCGGGGGACACAAACTTATTCTGGCGTTTGCAAGCCCCGCGGCTTTTCGTCGTAAGTTCTCGTCTTATTG
>DASQRT010000239.1:0-6474 GCA_035642795.1 Nitrospirales bacterium | reverse complement strand
CCGGTGGGGGACACGCAAGAGCCAGAGCACTCCATGAGTACCATCACTCCCGAAGGAAAGCCTGACGCCGCGCGCAGGATCATTGCCCGAGTGTGGTCGCCGACAGGACTCGCGATGGCGGTGCTCTGCGTCATCACGCTTACCTTCTACCACGGCCTCTGGCTGCCCGACTTGGTGCTGATTAAGCGTGATGCCTTTCTCTTCTACCTCCCGATTAAACAATACATGATGGAGCGGCTTGCGGCCGGCGCGCTGCCGCAATGGTTCCCGTACGAGGCGTTAGGCCGCCCGTTCATCGGAGTAACCGTCACGGGGGTCTTCCATCCCTTCACCATGCTCTATTTCCTTTTCCCGGTACATGATGCCTACCGCGCCTCGACGCTTCTGTCGTGTCTGCTGGCCGCGCTCGGGGCTTTTGCGCTCGGACGGATGCTGACTTTGTCACGCACGGGGGCCCTGGTCGCCAGCATCTCGTTCACACTTTCCGGTTATCTTGTATCAGCCCTCGTCAATATCGTCTATCTGTACTCATTGGCCGTGCTCCCGCTCTTTATCGCAGCCGCCGAAAGGACCCTCAGAGACGGCCGTGCATGGGCGGTGGCGCCGGCAGTCATCTGGGCAACCGTCTTTCTGAACGGTGACGTGCAGACAGGGTATTACTACGGCTTCATTGCGCTGCTGTGGACAGCGGCGCGCGTGAAAGGTTCCTATCGTGAAGCAGGACTCCGGTTGGTACTCATCGTCGGTCTCACAGCCCTACTCGCCGGCATTCAGCTCGCACCGGCGTGGGTGGTCTTCATGAACAGCAACCGCGCACAGTCTGCCCAATTCCATGAGCAGGCTGTGCAGTGGTCGACCCATCCGTTACGATTGTTCACCATATTGGCTTCACCGATCATCGAAAAGGCTGATCCCGTGGCCGTGGCACGCGTTTTTCTCGGAAGCCCGAAGTGGGGTCTATGGGCGGACAGCCTCTACCTGGGAATGCCGGTGATGGGACTGGCGCTCCTCGGAGCTTGGCACCGTCGTGACTTGCGCGTCCTGGCTCTCCTCGGGCTTCTCGCGCTGTTTCTTGCGCTTGGGCGGTTCGGTGGCCTCTACGAGCTCTTCTATCAAGTCGTGCCGCTGTGGTCGGCGTTCCGTTTTCCCGAGAAGCTCATGGGCATATTCTCCTTCGCGATGGCAATGCTCGCCGGAGCGGGGTTCGACGCGTTACGGGCGGGAAAGGGACACCATACACCATGGCTCGTCGGCGCAATCCTATGCGCGTGTGCTTGTCTCATATTTCGCTCAGAAGCTATCAGCGCATGGACGGCTGCTAGCTTTGAAGCGCCACCAGCGCTGGCCCATGAGGTGACCGACGCGACAGCGCACGCGTTCCTCTTTAGCGCAATCGCTTCTCTTGGCATGTGGCTAATCATGTCAGGAACTGCAAAAGGATGGATACGCGAAACGCTTTTCCTCGCCACCATTCCGGCGATCATCACGCTCGACCTTGCGCATGCCAACATTCGGGTCTACTCTACAGCACCTGCCGAAGCTGCGTCGTTCGAACCGCCCCTCGTCCGGGCCCTGAGGGCGCGTGAAGGAACCTTGCTGCCAGGCCGTTTCCGCCTGATCTCGACCCTGGATTCGAAATACGTCGTGCCCAAACATATCTATCGCCTCCTGGGCTATGAGTCCGATGCGGTGGTGGGACGGCAGGCCCTCTATCCGGAGCACAATGCTCAGTTTCACCTGGAGGCGGTGGATGGGCATCTTCCCGGCTACAGCATGGCGCTCAGCGCAATGCTGCCGAAGAAGACTGGGGTAGAGGTCACCGGACGTTTCAATGTGACCTATTATATTGGTCAAAGAAGTTACCTCCATTCGCCGCAGTTTGCCAATTCGCTGGTGGCTGTCGTTCCCGATTTTGACCTTGCGCTGTTCCGGAATCCTGTGCCTGTCAAGCCACGCGCCTATCTGTCGCTGAGACCGGAACGCGCAATCTCGACGGTAGATCCTGTTGCATTGCGTCAGCGGTCCGATTTTCTGAGCGGAGACGTGGATGTGGTCGAGGCGCCTGAAGAGACGTTACCGGGACCAGCAATGGAAGGAGTTGCCCAGATAGAGCGGTACGAGCCCGAAGAGGTACGGGTGCGGGTGGAGACCCCGCAGCCAGCGGTGCTCATCCTGCTCGACGCCTTTGATAAGGGCTGGCGGGCCACCCTGGAGAGCGGCGCTGAGACTCCCATTCTACAAGCCAACGCGTTGGTGCGGGCGGTGATCGTGCCAGCAGGTACTCACGTCGTCACGTTTTCATACCAAACGCCGCTGCTGCGCGCGGGCGCGGCGGCCTCCCTCGTAGGAATTTTGCTCTGCCTTGGCCTGATCGTCCACGGACGGTGGCGGAGGCGCGCAGCCCTCACGGCACCGTCATCGAGCAGAGCAAACACGGCCCGTCGCGGTTGACACCTCGACAGGTCCGGAGTATGAGGGGCGTCATGTACCGCTCCCGCTTGGATGCCCTGGCCCGGCGCTCTCTCCTCCGACGACTGCGCACGATCGATTCCGCGCCCGGAGCCGAGGTCGAACTGGAAGGACGCCGGATCCTTCTTTTCTCCTCCAATAATTACTTGGACCTCGCCACCCATCCGCGGGTGACCGAAGCCGCCATCAACGCCATCCGCCGCTACGGCGTCGGGGCGGGGGCCTCGCGGCTGGTATCCGGGAGTCTGCGCCCTCATCGGGAGCTCGAAGCGCGCTTGGCGGCCTTCAAACATGTCGAGGCCGCCCTGGTTTTCCCGACCGGATACCAGGCCAACCTAGGCCTGATCACCACGCTGGCGGAAGACTGCTCGGTCATCTACGCCGACCGGCTCTGCCACGCCAGCTTGATTGACGCGTGCCGCCTCTGCGACGCCCCGTTGCGGGTGTATCGCCACCGGAACCATGCGCAGCTTACGCGGCTCCTGCAACGTGGGCGGGCTCCCCGCCCCGCGTTGGTCGTCACGGACGGCGTGTTCAGCATGGACGGGGATCTGGCTCCGCTCCCCGAGCTCGACAAGGCGACGGAGCAGGCCGGCGCCACTGTGGTCGTGGACGACGCGCACGGGACCGGCGTCATGGGAACGACCGGTCGTGGGACAGTAGAACACTTCGGGCTGGAGGGCCGTCCACTCGTGCAGATGGGGACCCTCAGCAAGGCGCTTGGCGGGCTCGGCGGCTTCGTTGCGGGGTCTCGAGACCTGATTGAGTACCTGGTGAACCGGGCGCGTCCCTTCATCTACACGACGGCGCTCCCGCCTGCGCTGGCCGCGGCCGCCATCGCGGCGCTCGACGTGATCGAAGACGAACCGGAGCGACGGGAACGGTTGTGGGCCCTACGTCATCGCCTGCACGACGGCGTCAGGCAGGCGGGCTTCGACACCCTGGACAGCCGCGCGCCGATCATTCCGCTCCTCATCGGAGACGCCGAGGCGGCGCTCCGCCTCTCCGAGGCCCTGCTGGCTCACGGCATCTACGCGCCGGCCATCCGCCCTCCGACAGTGCCCACCGGCACCAGTCGCATCCGCCTGAGCGTGACGGCCGGTCACACGCCGGCACAGATTGACCACCTGCTGGAGGTCTTGCAGAAGATCTGCGCGTCGGACGACGGTCTGCGAGAGAGACTTAAAGGCGCCCGGGCGGGTACGGCGGGGAAGAGGAGGACGGCACCCCCACCGTCCCCTTGAGCGTATAGCTTTCTAGCTCTTCGCTCACGTGAGCCACCTCGCCGCGGGTCTCCAGCACAGGAGGGGCTTCGATCTCTTCCACATACTTCACGAGCCCGACGCCGCGGGCGAACCAGCTCGTGATCCGGTCCCGACTCGTGATCACGCGCCGGTCCTTCGTCAAGGAGATCACGATTGTCATAGAGGCATCGATCTGGACGGCATCGTTGAAGGTGCCGGCCGGCACCGTCACCGGCGTATGCGCCACGACCCGGACGTCCGCCACGACGTCCGCCCGCTCGTGACGGCCGTCGCCGTCCAGATCCGCCTGCATGTCCACGTCCCGCTTCTCGAGCTGGCGGAAGGTGCCGTTCATGACCAGGGGAAACGCCAGCACCCGGTAGGGGACCAGCTGCTGTTCAAACGGCGTGGTGGGCTGGCTGCCGTAATAGGTGATCCCCGTCTTGTCCCGACGGAAGAACCCGTCGGTCGGTCCCTTGTTCCCCTGGTTGGTTTCCCGGAAGATCTTGACGGTTTCACCCTTGATGTTGGTCGTGCCGATGGCGGACACTTCGTTTGAAAAGGTCACCTCGGCGACCCGCTCGATCGTATCCGTGTGGGTATGGCCTCGATAGCGCCAGACGCTACCGATCTCGTCTGGGAAATACTCCTCGGTGTTTTGAATCTCCTTGAGGACGGGGTTGTTGCCGGCCGCATCGAACCCGGCCGAGGGCAGAACGCACATGGCACTGACGACCAGAACTATGATGAAGGCGTTCTGACGCACGGGACGGATCAACCTCTTGCCGGACCGGACGGGAGCGACCGACGCTGTGTTGCGTAAAGTAGCACAACCCCTCCGCGCCATCAAGCCATGCTATAATCCGCCCGCTGACGCGAGGGCTACGTGGAATCCAGGAGATCGTCCGATAGCCGTGTGGTGCTGGTGACCGGCGCCTCCCGGGGGCTCGGCCGCGCTATTGCAGTCGGCTTCGGCGCCGTCGGCGCTCGCGTCGTCGTCAACTACCGGACGAACGCCGACGAGGCCGACCGGACGGTCAAGGCCGTCGAAAACGCGGGTGGCTCCGCGTTCGTCTATCAGGCCGATGTCCGGGATCCGAAGAACGTCGCCGCGATGGTGTCAGCCGCCGTGGATCGGTGGCACCGACTGGACGTGCTGGTCTGTAATGCAGCGGCGTCCGACGACAGCCTGATCCTCCGCCTCTCGGACGAAGCCTGGGACAGAGTCCTCGCCACCACCCTGACCGGTGTCTTTCTCTGTCTGCAGAGCGCAGGCGCCGTTATGCAAGCCCAAGGCGACGGTTCCGTGATCCTCATCGGGTCCTTCTCGGCACTCCAGGGACGAGCCGGTCAGGCGCCGTACGCGGCAGCCAAGGCAGGCCTCCTCGGCCTCCTGCGGAGCGTCGCGTGCGAATGGGGGCCGGCGAACGTGCGCGTCAACATGGTCCTGCCAGGCTGGCACGCCACGGCCCTCACCGGCTATCGCGCCGATCCAGCGCCGGCCCCGTTCGGCCCAGCCCTCGGACACGGCACAACCATGGACGCCGTGGCCGCCTTCGTGGTGGCGCTGGCGGCCATGCGGGACGTCTCCGGTCAGGTCTTCAACTTCGACAGCCGGATCCCTCCCTTTTGACCCGCCCCAAGCCGACAGCCTGCGGAGTTTTCGTCACCGGCACCGACACTGGCGTCGGCAAGACGCTGGTGACGGCCACCGCGGCGTCAGCGCTAAAAGCGCAGGGCGTCAACGCCGGGGTCATGAAGCCGATCGCCGCGGGACCGGCCGACGGGCACGAGCTCTCCGATCCGGACTGGCTCCTCTCCGTCACGGAGACCCGGGATGCAGCCGACCTCGTCACCCCTTATCGCTTCCAGCTCGCCGCAGCGCCACTCGTCGCCGCCTCTCATGCCAACGTCGCGATCGACCCAACGCGCATCACGCAGGCACTCCAGACCCTGTCGTCTCGCCACGACTGCGTGCTCGTGGAAGGCATCGGCGGCGTGCTCGTGCCCATTACGACTGACCTTTTTGTCGTGGACCTAATCAAGCGCCTGGGTCTGCCGGTGCTCCTCGTGACCCGTCCGGGCCTCGGCAGCATCAATCACACCCTTCTGACGCTGGACTGCCTGCGAACCCGCGGCGTGCCGATTCTGGGGCTGGTCTTCAACTGCCCGGCCAGACCGTCGTCGGTTCCGGACGAAAGCGAGACGATCCCGACCATCCTGCGGCTCTCGCATGTCCGCTCATTCGGCGAATTGCCGTATTGCGAGGGGCTTCCCGCCACGTGGCCGCGACATCGGGACGCGCTCATCGCCCGACTCGACATCCAGGGACTGCTGGAAGAACTGGGCCTGCGAAAGCTGGCTTGAGGTCCGACTGAGAAAAGTTTATGCTTCCCCCTTCCACCCTTGGATCAATCCCTGCCTGAAAGGATTGGTGACATGGCTCAATCGACTGAGGAAAAACGAAAGGCGCCACGCCATTCGTACGCGTCCCCCGTCACCTACATAGGAAAAGTGAGCACGCCGGGAGCGCCGCACCAGGAAGTGCCCTTTCAGGGGAAGATCGTGGACCTCAGTAACGGTGGGATCGGCATGGAGACAAGAGGACACTCGTTCCTGGAGATCGGCACGCTGGTCCGGACCTGGATCCCGATGTCCTCCGTTCCGGTGAACGTGCCGCTACTGACCCGCGTGCAGTGGGTGCGAGACAAGGGCTTCGGCACCAGCCAGCTCGTCGGCCTCATGTTCGTGCTGTAGAAGA
>DASQRT010000238.1:0-2442 GCA_035642795.1 Nitrospirales bacterium | reverse complement strand
ACCGGGCTGACTTCCCCAAGCGCGACGATGCGATCTGGCTTAAGCACACGCTGTGCTATTACACTGCCGGTGGACCCCGACTGTCTTACACGCCGGTCACCATCACACGATTCCCGCCGGCTTGACGCGTTTCTTGCAGTAGTTGCTTTACTATTCCGCGCGAACCACTTTATACTGTTGCCTCCATGAAGAAAAAAGCGTCTGCGAAGAAAGGAGAGTCCGCGCAGCCCACCGTTCTGATCGTTGACGACGAGCCCTCGATTCGGCAGCTGTATCGTTCGACGCTGAAATCCCTGCCTGTACGCCTTCTGGACGCGAGCAACGGCTTCGATGCGATGAACCTGATCGAGCAGGAGAAACCGGACCTCGTCGTCACGGATTACGCGATGCCCGATTGGGATGGGCTCGAAGTCTGCCACCAGATCCGCAAGCGTCCCGACCTGCAACACATCAAGATCGTGCTGATCACGGGCCAGGCCACGCCGCCCTTCCTGCTGGAAGCCGTGAATCACGGGATCGTGAACGCGGCGCTCGCCAAGCCGGTCAACATCGAAGAACTCCAGCAATTGACCAAGCGCCTCCTGGCCCTCGATCGCGCATAGCCCGCAGGGCTGAGCGGGCGCGAAGGAGGACAGTCATGGCGACGACGATAGGGTTATTCCTGGCGGGGTGGCTGCTCGCGTGGGCAAGTCCCGCCGCGGCACAGCTTGACGAGCGGAAGCTGATGGACCTGACGTACCCGTTCGATGAGCGGACCGTCTACTGGCCCACGAATAAGCCGTTTCAATGGGAGAAGACCGACTGGGGGATGACCGCGGGCGGGTACTGGTATGCCTCCGCGAACTTCGCGACCTCCGAGCACGGCGGGACCCACATCGATGCGCCGATCCATTTCGGCAAGGGCCGGAGCTCGGTGGATGAGATTCCGGTCCAGCGGTTGGTAGGGCCGGCGGTGGTAGTGGACGTCACCCAAGCGGTTGTCCGGGATCGGGACTACCGGCTTACCGTCGAGGACCTCAAGGCCTGGGAGGCCCGGCACGGCCGCATTCCAGACGGGGCGATCGTGTTGATGTACACCGGCTGGGGGCGGTACTGGCCCGACAAGGTGCGGTACCTCGGCAGCGACACCCCCGGCGATCCGAAGACGCTGCACTTTCCAGGCTTCTCGAAGGAGGCGGCCGCGTTCCTGGTCAAGGAGCGCGCGATCGACGGGGTGGGCATCGATACCCCCAGCATCGACCACGGACCGTCGCGGGACTTCATCGTCCACCAGATCCTGAACGGCGCCGACCTCTACGGGCTGGAGAACATCGCCAATCTGGACAAGCTCCCCCCGAAAGGGGCGACCCTCATCGCGTTGCCGATGAAGATCAGGGGCGGTACCGGAGGCCCGGTCCGCATCATTGCGCTCCTGCCGTGAGAATTGGCCCTGGCCTAGCCCCTCAGCGCATCCCGCCCCAGCGAAAGCCCTTGACGTCTCGGATCTGCGGTTTAGGCTGAGGCGCCGCGCCTGGCTTCTCCAGCAACAACACCTTGAAGTCCCACAGCCCGAACCAGGCCGGGTCGGAGATGTCGTGGAAGTGATGGCCGGAGAGCTTCGGCATCATATCCCCCAACGCGTGGCGGAATTCGGCTTCGGTGTAGGCGCGTATGGCGAACGGCCGACCCGCCGCCTCGCAAAACCGGCGGATCGCGTAGGCGGCGCCGGTGCACAGCACCCGCGTGTCGGGGCGCATGTTCAGGAAAAGCGGCAGGGCGCCGAATTTCTCCTGGAAGCCCAGAAACCGGGCCACCTGCCGGAGATGCGAGTACTGGACTTCGTACTCCGTGTGCCCAGGAAGCTTGACCGGCGCGGAAAACCCTTCTTCGATGCCGAACTCCACCAGGATCGCGCGGCCGCCTGGCTTCAGAACCCGCCAGAGCTCCGCCACGAAGCGGACGGGTCCTAAGTTGAAGATGAAGTCCTCCGGGACCTCCGCGCCCAGTGAGAGCTTGGCGCGGCGGATCCAATCCAGCGCCTCCTGGTGCAGCGGCGACTCGCCTTTGCCGGACTCCACTTCCAGCCTGGTCAGCTTCACCGGCGTCATGTCCGCGAGGTTCTCATTGTCCACAGCCAGATTTATACTGGCGTCCCGCAGGGGCAGCTGTTCCGCGTTGGCCTGGAGCCCGGCCCCGGCCCACCCCCCTTCACGTCCCATGGCGAGCTGGGATTTCACAAACGGTCGGGTGATGTCCACGAAGACGTAGCGTACGCCCTGCCTTTCCGCGGGCGAGAGGCCGCCGCCCAGGTCGCGCGCGACGTAGCCGAGCCCGCCGCCGACTTCCAGGATGACCTGGGGTTTCGGATCCCACCAGCCGAGCTTCTTCAGTTGCTTCGCCAGTAGGCGCCCGTAGGTGAGTCCGTCCATCGCCTCGCTGGGCTCCCGGAACAAGTGCGACACG
>DASQRT010000237.1:0-2968 GCA_035642795.1 Nitrospirales bacterium | reverse complement strand
CCCGACTTACACGGAGCCATACCACGTCCTCGAGCAGACGGTCCAGGCGATCGTCGACGCCAACTATCCGGCGGACAAGAAGATGATCGGGATCATCACCCGAGAGACGGACAAGCCCGGCTGGGAGAACGTGGCCAGGCTGAAGGAGAAGTTCGGGGACCGGCTGCGTGGCTTCTATCACATCAAGGATCCGCTCGAGCCGGGGATCGTCATCGGTAAGTCTGCGGCCATGAACTGGGGCGGGCGCTGGATGGTCCGCGTGCTGACCGAGGAGGGCTACGACCTCAACCAGGTGTTGATCACCGACCTCGATTCCGACTATCGCGTTCACCCGCAGTACTTCGCGTGGATCAGCCAGCACCATGCCCGGACACCACTGCGCGACTACGTCATCTGGCAGCCGGTGCCTCTCTTCCACAACAACATCTGGCAGGTGCCGATGGCGGTGCGCGTGATGTCCGCGGCCACCTCGCAGTGGCAGATGTTCCTGCACTCGCGGCCGCACCGCCTGGTCTGCTTCAGCAGCTACACGTGCAGCCTGGAATTCGTGCGCAGGGCGGGCTACTGGGACAAGGACGTCATCCCCGAGGATTCACGCTTCTACTGGAAGGCGTTCTTCACCTTTGGCGAGCGATTTTCGGTGAAGTCGGTGTTCCTGCCGTTGTACGGCGACTCGCCCAACTCGCGCGATTACGCGTCGACGCACATGAGCCAGTACAACCAGATCAAGCGCTGGGCCTGGGGCATCACCGACGTCCCATACGTGCTCGCCCGACTGTTTAAGCACCCGGAGATCCCATTGGTGCTGCGCGTCCGGCGCTTTCTCAACCTGTTCCTCAACCACCTCAACTGGATCTTCCTGCCGCTGCTGTTGATGTTCGGGGCATCGGTGCCCATCTGGGTCAGCCAGGACTTCGCACTCACCGACCTGGGCCAGGCGCTGTGGTCATGGTCCGGCATCTTGCTCACCATCACGCTCTCGACTGTGGTGTTCTTCCTGTTTTTCGAGCTGTCGATACTGCCCCCCAAACCGAAGGAGTGGCCGTTTTGGAGGAAGGTGCTGGTGCACGTGCAGTACATGGCCTACCCGGTCGTCGGCCTGGTCATGAGCGTGGCGCCGGCGCTGGAGGCGCATACGCGCCTGCTCCTGGGGCGCTACCTGGAGTACCGAGTCACGGAGAAGGTTTGAGCACTATGGATTCCGTCGGCGCAAGGACTATCGCTGAGACTATTGGCAGCCTGTTTACTCAGGTGCACCGGGAGATCCGCGAGCAGGTCGAGGCGCTGGACCGGAAAGCGCTCAACTGGAAGCCGCACCCAGAGGCGAACTCCATCGCCGCCCTCGTCGTCCATGCGCTGGGTTCGGAGCGCGAGATGATCAACGCGGTTCGGGGGATCAAGACAGAACGCGATCGCGCAGCCGAGTTCGAGGTCGAAGCCGATGCTGCCGAGCTGATCGCGCTGCTCGAAATTGCCGACGCCGACATGGATCGCCATATCGACGCCGTTACCGCTCACGATCTGATCGCCCCGCGTCCGCGCGGTGACCGTCCTCCGCGCCCCGGGCTGGAGTGGCTCGTGCGGAACTACGGCCACGAACGTGAGCATCTCGCGCAGATCGAGCTCACCAAGCAGCTTTATGGTGCCGTGCGGTAGGTTTCGCCCTTCTTACGCCCCACACACGGGGCTGTTGATGAACCACGGCACGCAGAACAGTGGGCCTGCCAGTGCCCAGAGCGTGAGCAGGGCGATGATCGCCAGCCCAGCCACGAAGACGGTGCCGGTGATCACGTTTCGGCCGGGAACCGGCCACGTCTTCATGCCCCTACGCTTGGCGATCCTCGGGCCGAAGTACGCGTCGATGAACGGGAAGAGGAGCAGCGCGCCGAGCACAACCGGCGGAACTATAAGGGCCATGAACAGCTCCGGCCCAAGCTTCAGGAACTGAAACAGGAACAGGAAGTACCAGTCGGGTCGGGGGATGGTCACGGTGCGCGGATCGGCTGATGCCTCGAGCTGAAGGTTCTTCTGCACGAAGAAGGCGAGCAGGCCGACCGCGACCAAAATCACCACAGCGATGATCGGATAGGGCCAGAAATGGTCGGGGAAGAACGGGTGGGTGTCGTCCTCCGGCATGTCGTCCGCGAGGTGGTGTCCCGCATCCCCCATGAGAATGGGGAAGAGCGCCAGCCCGACCACCACCGGGTAGAGGATGTGGTCGGGCCCGATCGGCAGCCGCTTGTACTCGGGCTCCAGCGTATGGCCGTGCGACTCGGACTCGATGACGGGTACCTCTGTTTCGGCGACAGCAGCGCCCGGCCCTTCCGTAATCACCTTCTCGTCTCTCATCACATCGGCTCCGAGATTCCGTGCGCGCGGATGAAGCGGAAGTGGATGTACATCAAAAGGACGATGAGGGCGGGCAGCAGGAACACGTGAATGTCGAAGAAGCGCTGGAGCGTCGGGGGTCCGACAGCCGGACCGCCCTGGAGCAGGTCCTTTATGAACGCGCCGAGCTGTGCCGGTGGTGCCAGCCCGGCGATTTTGATCGTGACCTCAGTCGCGAAGTATGCCTTGGTATCCCAGGGCAGCAAGTAGCCCGTCAGTGAGAAGGCAAGAATGATCAGCAGCATTGTCACGCCGACGATCCAGTTGAGCTCGCGCGGCGCGCGGTACGAGCCGGTCCAGTAGACCCGCGCCATATGCAGCAGCACCATGATGATCAATAGGTTGGCGCCCCAGAAATGGGTGCCCCGGATCAGCCAGCCCAGGAACACGCTGTTCTGGATGAAGTTGACGCTGGTGTAGGCGGGGGCCGGGTTTCCGCTGGCGTCCGGCACGTAGTACAGCGCGAGCAGGATACCGGTCAGGAGCTGAAGGACGACGAGGATGAAGACCATCCCACCGAAGCAGTAGTAGAAGGCGTTGGCGAAGTTCGGCACACGCTGATAAAGCGCCTCGTCGACAG
>DASQRT010000236.1:0-4008 GCA_035642795.1 Nitrospirales bacterium | reverse complement strand
GTTCGTCGAGAGCCCTCCCCTTTTTTATCCGGGCCCCCCTGCTAGAATGAACGCATGACCGAGCACGAGTTGCAGCGCGTCATCCAGTACGTCACCGCCCGGCTCTCCTACGGACTGCCGGAGACGGCTGAGATCATCCGGACCGGCTTTGGCGAGCTCGTCGCATTGGCCAAAACCTGCACGACCAAGCTGGATCGCGGCGACATTCTGGCTTACATCGTCGCCTACACCGTAAAGAAGACTGGGCACTCCGAGACCGTGGTCCGCGAGGTCCTCGAGGCCGGTGGCCGGTGGTTGGATCAGGCTTGCGAGGAGCTCGCCCGCCGGGAGGGTGAACCAGTCAATTAACTTGATCTTCCCGACTCATTTGCCATGCCACACAGTTGGCTTTCACGTAAGGACTTTGAGGCCCTCGTGGCCCGGGCGGTGAAGGACCTGCCCAAGGATTTCCGCCGATACCTCGACAACGTGGCGATCGAAGTCCAGGAGGAGCCCAGCTTGGAGGCGCTCGAAGCGGTCGGCCTCGAGTCCGAAGACACGGACGAGTTGCTCGGGCTGTACTGGGGGCGCTCCATCCAGGGCAACTCCTTCTTTGATACCGGCGGACAACTGCCGGATCGCATTTACATCTATCGCGGCCCGATCCTGCGTCTGTGCGAGACTGAAGAAGAGGTCATCCACGAAGTGCAGGAAACCGTGGTCCACGAGATCGGCCACCACTTCGGGCTCTCTGACGATGACATGCCGTATTGACAGGTTGCTGAAAATTCTCATTTCGTCTGTGGCTCTCGCACTCGTGCCGTCTCCAGCGCTTGCCGGTCATGTTGGCGAAATGGACACTCCCGGCGTCATGCCGCACGAACTGGTGGCTGGTCTGGTCGGGCTCGCCGCGATTCTATTGCTGGCCATCTTGGCTCTGGCGTGGGTGGTCTGGCGGCTGCGCGGGCTCGATCGGCGCCTGCGCGAACTGGAGGAGAACCGTAAGGATTGAGTTGTGCTACGATAGAGTCACGATTCGCAGTCGCGTACAAGGAGGCTTGGCCATGAGTACCATTCGACTTGCCCGTGCTTTCTCAGCAATCAGTCTCGCATTGCTCCTCACGGGCTGCGCTGGCTTGCCGGAAGCGTACCCGCCGCCCGCCAACCCCTTCCTGGCTGGAGCAAGCCCGCTAACGAGCACGACACTCGCTCAATCGGCCAAAGTGGGGCTCGTCTGGCTGGCGCCAGCCGGCTCGGCTGTTCCCTCTCAGGCGGCGCAGCGGAACCTGGTCGACAAAATCAAAGCCCAATTTGCGGCAGGCAAGCGCCTGGAAATCGTGGGCGCCACGATGATCGCGGCCCCGCAAGGCGACATGCTCGCCGAAGTCCGCAAGGCCAGCGCTCCGTTCAACGTCAATCAGGTGTTGGTCGTCATGCCGACAGGGACCGAGGTGGTCAGCCCCGCATGGCTCCATTACGGTCGCGACGGCCGCGCCGTTGGGACCCGAACGGACAGTTTTTTCACAGTATCCTTGGTCGGCCTGGACCTGGACAGCGGCAAAAGTCTGTATTCGGTTGTGGCTTACGGACAGGCCCGGCTCTTGTCGACCGACTACGAGGATGCGCGCCCCTTCTTCCCGCGTATCTCGCCCGGATATAGCAGCGCCTTCATCTATCCCGCCCGCGCGACCTTCCCGCCTGGCGAGGTCCACGCCGTGGCCCTGGAGCAGGCGGTGAACGGGCTCATCTACGAGCTCAACCTGGCGCTTGGAAGCTGAGTGGCCGACATCACCTCGCTCATCTCCCCGGTCATTCTTGAATTCCTCTTCCTGCTGTCCATCGTCGGCTTCGTTGCCAGTGTGATCACCATCCCATGGATCCTGGTTCGCCTCCCGCAGGACTATTTCAGCGAGCAGCGCCCGAGAACTTGGCTGAAGGATCATCATCCGGTCATCCGGCTCATCGCCCTGGTGTTCAAGAATCTCCTCGGGTGGATCCTGCTGCTGGGTGGGATCGCCATGCTGGTCCTGCCTGGGCAGGGGCTGCTCACGATACTGATCGGCGTGTCGCTGATGGACTTCCCTGGGAAGCGGGCGATCGAGCGCAAGCTTGTCAGCCGGCCCCTGATCCTACAGGCCATCAATCGCGTCAGGCAGCGGTTTGATCGGCCGCCCCTGCTGATCGAGGAGCACACCGTCCAGAAGACCTGACCCGCTTGACTCCGGGGAAAACGGGGCGTTCCGCGGCACAGACACCCCATCAAGTGCTGATTACAATGGCGCCATCGCCCTCTCCAACTACCCGACCGATTTGGTAAGATAGCGGGATCGCAGTCATGCGTGACCGGTCATGACGAAGCACGGCATCATCCTCAGCATAGCGGCTGTCAGCGTCTTGCTCGGCATCTGGGGAGCCAAGGCGGCTGATACGCAATCCCGGGGTATTCCCACCAGTCTGGTGGTCCGCGTTGTCGGCAGCCAGGGGATGCCTCTGAGTGACTCCGTCGGAGGAGCCGCCATTACGATCCGCGACGTGGAAACCGGCGCTGTGCTGGCTTCGGGCAAGCAAACCGGGCCCAGCGGCGATCTCCGGGCGATCATGCAGACTCCCCGCCTGCCCACTGAACAGGTCTACAGCTCCAAAGACTCCGCCGCCTTCACGGTGGATCTCGTGCTGAGCAAGCCCACCCTCGTCGAAGTGATCGGCGAGGGCCCCCTGAACTTTCCCGCGGCGAAGCGGCGTGCCAGCAAAACGGTCCTCCTCTATCCAGGCAAGAGCATGACCGGCGACGGCGTCGTGCTCCAACTCTATGGCTTGATCGTCCAGATTGAAGCGCCAAAGCCCGACCGCCCCTTGGGCATCGGCGATGCCGTGGCCGTCCGGGCCACGGTCAGAATGATGTGCGACTGTATCGTCGAGCCCTACGGCAATTGGGACTCGCGAAAGATGTCGCTGTACGGAGAGGTCAGGATTGACGGCACGGCGATCGGACGCGTGGATCTCTATCATCAGGGCCCGAAGGGCGTCTTCCAGGGCGACTATACGATTCCAAAGTGGCTGAAGGGCAAGGGCCGGCTGACGTTACGGGTCGTCGCGTCCGATGCGGAAGGCATCAATGTCGGGTATGACGAGATCGCCTATCACCTCGTCCCCTGGGAGCAAAGTCGCGACGCCACAGGACGGGAGATTCCGCTTATCGGCAAGTGACCGGCAGTGGAGGCACCACGATCCGACCCTGCGCGGAGTAATCTCCGACTGTTGCGTCCAGCGAAAACGAGATGTTGTACGGATCGGCGTCCGCCCCCGCAAGGCCGATCCAGCCCGTGTACCCCGCCTCCGACGGCACCAGCAAGAGCCCGCCGATCACGGTTTCGGTCTCCTCTAGCGTGTCGAGCATGCTGGCCTTCGTGCGATGCGGGAAGCTGTGTGCGTGGATCAGCAGCCGCTCCGGTCCCTCCAGCATGTGGACGTTGTAGCCGACGGGCTGGTCTGTCCCCGGAGCGCGCACAACGAGGAATCCAAGGTGGCCAGGCCAGATTTTCGAGCCCCGCAATTCCAACCGATACTCACCTGCCGGCGACTTCGCTCGACACACGAGAATGGCTTTATCCGATTCGCGGTACCAATGGCTGGGCGGCGTCGCCCCGCTGTTGGGTTGCGCCCGCACGTACTCGCGCTGCGAGGAGAAGCGGCGGGCCTCCTCCGCCCAGCGGCAGGAATACTCGGCGAGCGGTTGCCCTGCCCTCTCGCCTGGCCTCCCCCCGTTCTCCTCCTCGAAGACGTCCAGGATGGCCCGTAGCCCGCTGTCTGCCGCGCGGAGGAACAGCACCCCCATATTGACGCTCTGGTCGATCCGATAGGCGTCTCCGTCCTTGAGGCCCTTCCCGTCGTGGACCATGAAGATGCCGGAGCGGCCCCCGTCCAGAAAGTGTCCATGGAGCGGATACAGACTCTCGTGGCCCGCCGAGTCCAGCCGCTTGAGGAAAAAGCTCTGCCGTCCTTCGTCGAAGTCGAGCGCAGAGGCATAGA
>DASQRT010000235.1:0-16564 GCA_035642795.1 Nitrospirales bacterium | reverse complement strand
CGCCGCGTACCCCTCAATTTCGGGAGGAACTATACCTGCCAGTGGTGAGACTCCTCGTCGGGCGAGCTGTTTGAGCCAAGAGGGAAGCACGAGGCTAGTCCGGCTCGAATTCGATCGCAAAGTGGCGCAGGACTAGCGCCTGCCGGATGACGCGGAAACCGCGCAGGGTCTCGCGCAGCTTGTACACATGCTCGGCCACCTCGCCCACGTAGTCGATGTGGCTCTGCGTGTACGCCCGCCGCGGGATGGCGATGCGGACGAGGTCCATGTCGGAAGGGATTTCCTTCCCGTCCACGTTCCTACCGAACATCGCGTTGCCGATCTCGCCAGTGCGGATCCCTCCGTGCTCGTAGATGGCTGAGCAGAGGCTCTGGGCAGGGAACTGGATAGGAGGGATGTGCGGCAGCAGCGCCCTCGCGTCGATATACACGGCGTGGCCTCCTGGCGGCTGCACGATCGGGTAGCCGATCGTGTCGAGCCGCTCCGCCAGATATTCCACCGAGCGGAGCCGGTACTTGAGGTAGTCTTCGTCCAGGACTTCCTGAAGTCCCTGGGCGATCGCGTCCAGGTCGCGGCCGGCGAGCCCGCCGTAAGTAGGAAAGCCCTCGGTGAGAATCAGGAGATTCCGAGCCCGCTGGGCCCAGTCTGCGTTGTTCATCCCCAGAAAGCCGCCGATGTTGACCAGTCCGTCCTTCTTTGCGCTCATCGTGCAGCCGTCCGACAGGCGGAACATCCCGTGGGCGATGTCCGCCGCGCTCTTGTTCTGATAGCCGGGCTCCCGCAGCTTGATGAAGTACGCGTTCTCGGCGAACCGGCAGGCGTCCAAGAAGAACGGCACGCCGTAACGGTGGCACAGCGCGCTGGTCTGCCGGAGGTTCTCCATCGAGACCGGCTGCCCGCCGCCGGAATTGTTCGTCACCGTGAGCATGCAGAGCGGCACCTGGCCGTGCCTGGCATCCTTGAGCAGCGCGTCCAGCCGGTTCAGGTCCATGTTCCCTTTGAACGGATGCTTGGCCTGCGGTTGCTTGCCCTCCGGAATGACGAAGTCCACTGCCTCCGCGCCTGCTGCTTCGATGTTGGCGCGCGTCGTATCGAAGTGCGTGTTGTTCGGCACGACCTGGCCCTTGCCGCAGACGGTCGAGAAGAGGATGCGCTCGGCGGCGCGGCCTTGATGAGTTGGAATGATGTGGGCGTAGCCGGTCAGGTCTTTGACCGCCGCTTCGAACCGGTAGAAGCTGTTGGAGCCCGCGTAGGCGTTGTCGCCGCGCATCATCGCGGCCCACTGCTCTGACGACATGGCTGAAGTCCCGCTGTCGGTCAGGAGATCGATGAGGATGTCCTTGGCCCGGATGTTGAACATGTTGTAATGGGCTTGCTGGAGGACCGTCCGACGCTCGTCCCGCGTCGTCATGCGGATCGGCTCGACGACCTTGATCTTGAAGGGCTCAATGATGGTTTTGAACATGCAGCTAGTATACCGCCAGGCGTGGGCCGGCGTCATTCGCCGAGGCGGATGAAACAGATCGGATCTTCGACGACGGCGGTCGGGTAGTCCTCATCCTCGACCACGTAAGGAACGCCGTGGCGCTCGCACCAGTCGGTGATCCAGGGGATCTCTTCTACTGACGTGATGATGAGGGCCTGGCGTGCGATCTTCTCGAGACAGCCGGAAGCGAGGGCGAGGACGGCCTGGCGCTCGACGGTGAACGCGGCCGGATCAAACGTCACTGGGTTGGCTCGTCCGGAGGACAGCGCGCCGAGTTCCGGGAAGCATTCCGGGTCATTCAGCACGCTGACGATCCACAGGTGGTCGAACGGGCCGTCGGCCTCCCTCGCGTCCTTGGCCTGGAACTCGAACGGCATTCCTACGCAGGCGCGGTTGAGCACGGCCGCCTCATCGGCGCGCAGGTTATAGGCGGCAACCGTCCGGCGCAATTCGGCTGTTTCCATCACGAGCGGGGGCAGTTCGGCGACGCCGGCGCCCACGTACAGGCTCCGGCCGCCTGGGCGGAGGCGGTCTCGCAAGACGGCGGCCAGCTTGATCCCGAGTTCCTGGCACGGGCCCCGCCGTTCCTCCCAGAAGGCGTCACCACCTTCGTGGCAGTAAATGGCGCCCAAAGAAACGTAATCCAGGGAGTCAAAGATCCGCGTGATGGAGGCGAGCGTCGTCGGTTGTAGAGGCGTCATCGAGGCAAGCTTGTTTGGTGCCGAAGGCGGGATTTGAACCCGCACGCCCTTTCGAGCGCTAGACCCTGAATCTAGTGCGTCTGCCAGTTCCGCCACTTCGGCACCGTGCGGAGAGTGGGATTATCAGAGATTTACAAGAAGGCGTCAAGCACTGTCTCGACTGGTGTTTTTACCCATGTGATGTTAGAGTCCAGTGCTATGTACGGGACTGTTCGATGAAGCTCAACGTTCCGCCCTATCGGTTTGGGAAGACGCTGGTCCCAGCCGCCTGGGGCTGGGCGCTGCTGGTTGTCGTCCTAACGTTCTGGAAGGCATGGGACATCCCGGCGCGGATGCCGGACATCAACGAGGTGGCCACCACCCATCTCTTCCTCTTCCCTGTTTCCCTGTCCTTGTTTTTTCTGCTGAGCTGGATCCGCCAGTATTATGATGATGAGCAGGCGCATCCCGGCCCGCGTCCCTTCGTTCGCTGGCGCGCCACGTTGGGCATCTGGACGTTGGCCCTGCTACACCCGGTCTCCTGCGCCTTCTACCCCGCGGCCTTCAACCTTGACGACCTGACGGTTGAAGAAATCAGCCAAGCGGTGGGTACGATGCGCGCGGGCATGTCGCGTGCTGAAGTGGAGCAGCGGGTCATCGAACTGAATGCGGCTCTCCCCGTCTCCATGCAGACGGACCGGGAGCAACATCGGAGGCGACAAGAAGAAGTGGCGCGGTATCTTTTGGAGAAAGACCCGGCCGTGCGGCGACAGATCTGGCCGGACCTTGCACGGGCGACGCTCGTCTTTATCCCTTGGGGGGCGAAGCCGGGAGAGGAGCCGAATCCGACTGCCCGTGAACAGATCTTTCTCCGCCGGACGCGGGCGTCCAGCGACATCGGTGTGGACAAGATCCGAGTCCGCTACACACCCGCCATCACTGTGGACGAGATCATCTATTCGTCGAACCGCCAACTCACCATGGAGCGCGAACCCTGCACGGTCCACCTAAAAGTGCCGGTGCCCCCAGAGGTCTCGTTTCCGTATCCCTGCTCACGGTTGTAGGGGCGGTTCACGAATCAGTCCTTACGCCGGCGCGGGATTGGCAGGTACAACGGGGGTGCCAGTCAGCGACGTCGGCCAGCCGAGTGAGACTCCATACGGAGTGGGTGACGGGGGAGGCAGTTCGTGCGGGTCGCCCGCCAGGACGATCCGTTCGCGCACCAGGCAGGCGCAGGCCAGAAGCAAGGGGAGCGGAATGCGGTGGCCCTCGTCGACTAGCAAGGTATCGTATCGGATGGGATGGAAAATGGAGTCGCCGATCACTCGGACGGGCGTGACGGCGAGGACCCGTTTGGCCTGGAGGAACGGCAGCCGTTTGGTGTCCTCCTCCATGGACAGGACTTCCCGTACCTTCGTGACGCCCCCCAGGCGCTCGATCTCATCTTTTAGCTCCTCATACTCGGGCCGCAGTTCCGGGTCCACGTAGGCTTCCGGCTTCAATTCGTTGATGCGCACCTGCGCGAGTTCCAGTTCGTTCATGCACTCCTGCTTCTGCTCCTCGTAGAGCACGCAGTTCTCCTTCATCGTGGCGACGTTGCTGCCCACCACCTGCATGCCGAGGCGTTGCCAGAGGGGGAGGCTCTCATAGCTCGCCTGGAGATTTTGGAGGCGCTTGATCTCGGCCTGCGTGTCCCCCAAGGCGGTGAGCAGGCGCCATTCGAGGTGGCGCACCTCGTCGAGGTCCTTCTGCTTTTCCGCCTTGTAGCGGAGGAGCGGCGTGAGTTCCAGATACCGCTCTAGCTTGCGACGCAAGCCCGCCTTGTCGGCCTGGGACTTGCCCAGGAAGGCGGAGACCTGCACGTCGAAGATCAGGTCCCGCAGGTTGAGCCCGCCCTCGCTCGTGATGCTGGGTGGGTCATAGCAGCAGAGGAAACTGCGGTACTGGAGTCCGGCGCCGCGGAGCCCTTTGGCTGTGGCCAGCAGGGCTTCAGTCAGCGTCAGGTTGTCGGGGGCGATGAGCAGGATGCGTTTGTTGGCCTTGACCAACTCCGTCACGACGGCGGCCAGCCTGGTGCGGCGCGCCGCGCGATCGGTGTCCCAGATGGTGGTGAGTACGGATGTCACGATCGTGGAGCGGAGTAACGGGTCCGCCACAGGAGTCTCAGGAGCCACCCAGGGCATAAGGCGGTCCGCCGCGCTGAAGTGGTAGAACGACGGGTGGTGCAGCATATCCTCCAGCCGGTGATGGAGTTTCTGGAGGAAGCCGGAGGGATCGCCGGCGCGTTCCGCGTCGTCCACTAGGCGAAGGAGGGCAGACAACAAGTCGAAGGCCTTCACTCGCGCAGGTGCTCCAACAGGCAGAGGGCAAGACAGCCGAGTTCGCCGGCCGGGTCCATCCGCTGGTTCTGACACGGGCGGGTGCGCACACAGACGAGAGCCGGACCCAGTCGAGCGGCCACGTCCACCGGCAGGTCGCCCACCTGATAGACCAGGACTCGCCCTTCTTCCGTCGCCGAAAGGATCAGCAACCGTCGCCGGTCGTCGTCTTCGATGATCACCGCCTGAGGCGCTTGAGGGCCGAGCCGTCCGAGGCGATAGCCATCCAACATCCATTGGTGTTTGATCAAATGGGATGGCGGGTGCAACGCGGTGGGGCTCAATCGGATGTTTAGCTGGAGGGGGTCGAAGGTCTGATCACCCCCTTGCGCCATACCGGGAAGAGGACTCACGGTGACGAGTGTCGCCACCAGATATATGCGGAAAAGCATGCCGATATTCTAGCGAAGCAGGACCGCGATCACAAGCCACCGTTCGTTGACTTTCACCCACTGCTCCTGTAGTATTTTCACTTCTCCCCACAAGGAATTGTAGCAATGAAGGTGATTCTTCGAGAAGACGTGCAAGGAGTAGGCAACATAGGGGATATTCTTGACGTGGCTTCTGGTTATGCCCGCAATTTTCTCTTTCCCCGCAACAAGGCAGTGGAGGCGACCGGCCGTAGCCTGAAGACGGTCGAACATGCCAAGCGCGTGATTGCCGAAAAGGCGCGCAAGGAGAAGGCTTCCCTGGAAGAGTTTGCGAAGAAGATCAGCGCCATCGCCGTGACAATTCCCGTCCAGGTCGGCAAGGACGACAAACTGTTCGGGTCCGTGACCGCCAAGGACATCGCCGAGGCCCTGGCGGGCCAAGGGATCGAGGTGGACAAGCGCAAGATCGAACTGGGCCATCCGATCAAGGAACTCGGCACAGTCTCGGTGCCGGTCAAGCTCCACTCCCAGGTGACGGCCACGGTGAGCGTGACCGTGGTCAAGACCGAAGCCTCCGGCGACGCGCCGGTCTCCGCCAAGGAAGGCTAACGCATCCATGCCCAACCCGCTGAAGACGACCGATCCCGAGATCTACGAGGCCATCCGGAAGGAGGGCCGCCGCCAGCGCGAGAAGATTCTGTTGATCGCATCGGAGAACTTCGCCAGCCCGGCAGTCCTGGCCGCGCAGGGCTCGCTCATGACCAACAAGTACGCCGAGGGCTATCCCGGTCGCCGTTACTATGGGGGCTGCCAGTACATGGACGTTGTCGAGTCGCTGGCGATCGAGCGCGCCAAGCAGATCTTTGGCGTAGACCATGTGAATGTCCAGCCCCATTCTGGGGCGCAGGCCAACATGGCCGTCTATTTCACGGTCCTCAAGCCGGGGGACTCGATCCTCGGTATGGATCTGGCCCATGGCGGCCACCTCACCCACGGGAGTCGCGTGAGCTTCTCCGGCATTCTCTATCGCGCCTATTCCTATGGCGTGGACCGAACCACCGAACGCATCGATTACGACGCAGTGCGGAAGATTGCCGAGGAGTGCCGGCCGCGGATAATCGTCGTTGGCGCCAGCGCCTATCCTCGCACCCTTGACTTTCCCAAGTTCCATGAGATCGCGAAAGCGGTCGGCGCCTACCTCATGGTGGACATCGCCCACATCGCAGGCTTGATTGCCGCCGGCCTGCATCCGAGCCCCAGCCCCTATGCCGACTTTATCACCACTACGACCCACAAGACGCTGCGCGGTCCGCGAGGCGGCATGGTGATGTGCAAGGCGGAGTATGCCAAGGCGCTGGACAAGGCAATCTTCCCCGGGCTCCAAGGAGGGCCGTTGATGCATGTCATCGCTGCCAAGGCCGTCGCCCTGAAAGAGGCGCTCTCGCCGGGGTTCAAGAAATACCAGCAACAGGTCTTGGCGAACGCCAAGGCCCTGGCGAGCGGCCTCCAGAAGCGGGACTTTCGGATCGTGTCGGGGGGCACGGATACCCATCTGATGCTGGTGGATGTGGCGAAGTCCAAAGGGATGACCGGCAAGGAAGCCGAAGTGGCGTTGGACGAGGCGGGCATCACGGTCAACAAGAACGCGATCCCGTACGATGAAAAGCCGCCGGCCATCGCCAGCGGTATCCGGCTCGGCACGCCGATCGTGACCACGCGCGGCATGCGTGAGAAGGAGATGGACGAGATCGCAGATGCCATTGACAAGGTCCTGTCGCATCCGCAAGACCAGACCGTGCGGCGGCTTGTGCGTTCGCGCATGCGCGCCTTGTGCGGGAAGTTCCCTGTCTTTGAAGAGTATCGGTAAGGAGAAGGCGGCCCTCGGTGCGATGCCCGTTTTGTAGCCACGTTGAAGATAAGGTCGTGGACTCGCGGATGGCGAAGGAAGGCGAGGCCATCCGCCGGCGCCGGGAGTGTCTGGGGTGCAAGCGGCGGTTCACCACCTACGAGCGGGTCGAGGAAGTTCTCCCCATGATCATCAAGAAAGACGGGCGGCGGGAGCCCTTCGACCGAGCCAAGGTGCTGGCCGGTTTGAAGAAGGCCTGTGAGAAACGCCCGATCAGCATGGCGACGCTGGAGGCCGTCGCGGACCGCATCGAGAAGCGTATCCAGGAGCGGGGCGAGGCCGAGGTCCCGTGCCGCGTAGTGGGCGAGGAGGTCATGTCCGAGCTCCACCAACTCGATCAGGTCGCGTATGTGCGCTTCGCGTCCGTGTACCGGGAGTTCAAGGACGTCGCGCAGTTCACGGATGAGGTCAAGGGGCTGCTTCGCGAACGGGGAGAGGGACAGGCCTAGCACGAGCCCCGCCGCCTGCGTTTCCCGCCTGCGTCAACCGGGCGATCAGCATTCCATGCAGGAGCGCGTGCGATGCCGCTAAAGACCAAGTCCTCGTCCCGTCGATCCACTCCCCAGAAACGTGGCGCGTCCCGTCCGGACACGGCAGGCCACCGCGTCACCAACGTGGCCATTATCGGCGCGGGCGCCGGAGGCTCGGCGCTCCTGACGATCCTGGCGCCGGACCCGCTGGTTCGCATCGTCGGTGTGGCCGAGATTGATCCCAAGGCTCCGGGGCTGCGCCTGGCCAAACGCTACGGCATTTCCGTGACGCGGAACTTCCGTGACCTGCTGAGCTCCGAGGAGGTGGATCTGATCATCGACGTCACCGGCAATCCGGGGGTTGAGAACGCACTGCTCGAACTCGATCGGGTGGGAGTGGCCGTCATCCGCGGGACGAGCGCCAAGTTCATGTGGCAGCTCATCGAGGCGCGCGTGCGCGCCAACGCCGAGATCAAGCGGCACCTCAAGAAGTTCCAGGAGCTCTCTAAGCTGTACGAAAAGGAGGCCGGCTCCGCCATCACCGGCGAGCGCAGCCGTATCGCCTGCGAGATCCATGACGGCTTGGTCCAGACTTTGGCCGGGATCAATCTCAAACTGGATTTGTGCCGGGAACTCATCTTTTCGGATCCCACCCGCAGCTTCGAGCTGTTGAGCGACGCCAGGGCCCAGCTCAAGACGGCCATCGACGAATCACGGCAGGTGATCTTCAACCTCCGTCCGCTCTACTTCGAATCGATGGAGCTGGTGCCGGCGCTCCAAAATTATCTCAAGTCCTACGAGACACAGTCACACATCCGAACCGAGTTGATGTGGTCGGGCGACGAATCGGCGATGGCGCCAACAACCAAGATCGTTCTGTTCCGGATCGTGCAGGAAGCGCTCAGCAACGTCCAAAAGCACGCCAAGGCGGATCGGGCCACGATCACCATGGCCGTCGCGGAAGGCCGGATCAAAGGCACGATCGCGGACAACGGGATCGGGTTCGACGTGGAGGCCATGTCGCAGGACCCGACGAAATGGCAATCGTTCGGCTTGAAAGGGATTCACGAGCGGGCTCGTCTGGTCGGGGGGACAGCCCGCGTCGAGTCGCGGAAGGGGCACGGCACCCGGGTGCTCGTCGATGTCCCTCTCACTCCGGAGGAGGAGCGGCAGCGTGGAGCGGATCAGGGTCCTGATCGCAGATGACCACCGCGTGGTCCGGGAGGGCCTCGCAGCGATCATGCGGGAGAGTAGCGACCTTGAGGTTGTGGGCGAGGCTCGTGACGGTCAGGAGGCCGTGGAGAAAGCCCGGGAACTGTCGCCCGATGTCATCCTGATGGACGTGAGCATGCCCCGCATGAACGGGGTAGAAGCCACCCGCGCCATCAAGCGGGAGTCTCCGCACATCGGCATCGTGGCGCTCACGATGTACGATGAGGAGAAATACATTTTCGATCTTGTCCGAGCCGGGGCCACGGGTTATCTGCTGAAGGATTCCGACTCGGCGCAGATCATTTCGGCCATCCGGTCGATCTACAAAGGCGACTCCCTCATCCATCCGTCCGTGGCGAGCAAGATCCTCGCGGAGTTCTCCTTGCTGGCGGAAGGGAAGGGTAAGAAGCAGGCCCGGACCGAGCACGACCTGACCGAGCGGGAGATCACGGTGCTGCGCCTGGTGGCCGACGGGAAGACGAACAAGGAGATCGCTAACGAGCTCGACCTCAGCGAGAAGACGGTCAAGAACCACGTGCGGAACATCTTCCACAAACTACAAGTCTATGACCGCACGCAGGCTGCCATCCTGGCCATCCGCAAGGGGCTGATCGAGCTCGACCCCAAGCCCTAATACCCGTAGTTGATCTCGTCCATGACCAGCTCCCTCCTGCGCAAAATATCACAGGGCTGTCGGATGTGACAACACAGACCTACGGCTGGAGAAATGCTACAGATGCAGTGTTTTTACAACATGACTCATTTACGCTGGATCTTTCGCATAGTGCTGGGAAGCCATGGAGTATTCAATAAATCAATGGCTTACTAGAAAAGTTTTGGATCTTATTGTTAGGTATTACTCTTGCTTATCTTATAAAAGCCTGCACCAGCAAAGGAGCCTAATGCGCCAGCAGCAGACGATACGAAAGCCGGTAATGTGTACGGGAGTGGGCCTCCATTCAGGGTGCCGGGTGTCGCTGACCCTCACGCCAGCCCCACCCGATACAGGGATCGTCTTCATTCGAACGGACCTCAGCGCCAAGCCGAGGGTTCCTGTCACCATCGCCAACGTGCGCCCGACCCTGTTGTCGACGACGGTTGGAGTGGACGGCGTGCAGGTCCAGACCATCGAACACCTCCTCGCTGCGACGGCAGGCCTGGGGATCGACAATCTGTATGTCGAAGTGGATGCACCGGAACTTCCGGCCCTGGATGGAAGCGCGACGCCGTTCGTGGACCTGCTGCAGGAAGCCGGGATTGCCCCGCAGAACCGGTATCGGTCCTACTTGAAGATCGTGCGTCCCATTGATGTGACCGAAGGCGAAAAGCAGATTTCGATTCGCCCGGCCTCCACGGCCAGCGTCACGTACACCATTGACTATGACCATCCGCTGATCCGACGCCAGGCCTACACCTACGATTGGTCTTCCGACAGTTTTATCCGGGACATCGCTCCGGCCCGCACCTTCGGTTTTCTCCGTGAGGTCGAAGCGCTCTGGGAAGCCGGCCTGGGTCTCGGCGGGTCGCTGCACAACACGCTCATTCTGTCCGATGAGGGACTGCTCAATGAGGGCGGCCTCCGGTACAGGGACGAGTTCGTGCGCCACAAGGTCCTCGACTTGGTCGGCGATATGACGCTCTTGGGCATGCCGGTCGTCGGAGAAATCCTGGCGATTCGCTCCGGGCACGCGATGCATGCCAGTCTCGTCTCCCGTATCCTCGAATCTCGCGACAACTGGGTGCTCGTGTCGGCTGAGCCTCACGCCCCAGCAGGGCGCCTGCGCGAGCTACCACCCTCTTTGGTCGCCTCTCCGCAACGCGACTAATCGCGTCTTTTCCAACTCCACCTGCAGATAACTCCTGGTTTACGCGGTAGGTCTGACTTGTCGTTCCGGTAAGGTCGATCGGAGAGGGGGTTAAGAGTGCTGGGGACAAGGGGCCTTGCCCCCAGCACGCGATGCTAGAGGGGAACTTACTTCTTTTTCTTCGCAGCCTTCTTCTTCGCCACTAATCTCACCTCCTTTCTACAACTCGGTCACCGTAGTTCGCGTCCATCTTCTGCGCGAGCGGGTCGCCGATCCTTGCGCCAGTTGCCTTAAACCACTTGCAGCTTCTCCTCCACGGCTTCAAACGTGTTAGGCGCCACTTTGCGGAACCGACGGTCTCGCTTGAGTGAGATGACGATTGACGTGACTGATGATGTAGGCCGATGGTGATGTCTTTGAGTTCTTCCAAGGCAGGGCGTCTTCAAAAGTCAAGTGACTGCTATATAGCAGACGTTTTAAAGCATGTCAACAAAAATTTGTTATCAAATAGCTTGTGCTCGTGCTGTAAAACTCTAACTATAAAAAATCTGAAGAGATCGAGACCGTAAACACTTTCTTAGAGAAGCATGCTTATGCAACAGTCACAACATTTCTGCTTTAAGTTGGCGGATGGTCAAATTATGAATATACGTAATTGAAAAGAACGAGGTGTGGATTAGTAGGGGTCAGTTCGATGATGGTCAGGGAAGCAGTCGGTTTCACCGTGTCTGACCAGGAAGATGGTCGGCACGTCCGGCTCGCGGAGCCCTAGCTAGACAGTGTGAGCGGGTGGGGACACTTTGGGCGCAGGCGTGAGCGGGACGTGTGTCCATGTCTTTGCGCCGTCCGTGCTGCGGAACAACCCGCTGCCATTGGTTCCCGCATAGACAATCTGTGGATTGAGCGGACTGATAGCCATCGAGCGGATGTTCAGCGTGGTCAACCCTTCGTTCGACAGACCCCAGGTCTCGCCGCCGTCCGTGGTCTTGTGGACGCCCTTCCGGGTCCCGGCGTAGAGGATATTGGGATTCGTCGGGTCAATCAGCAGCACGCTGATGTAATTGTCGCTCAGCCCGTTTTCGATCCGTCTCCAGGAGGCCGCGGCATCGGTGGTCTTGAACAAACCGTTGGTCGTACCGGCGTACACGGTCCCCGGTTTCGTGGGGTCCGTCACCAGGCTGTTGACGCCCAGCGCCATCGCCGAGTCCAGTTTCTCCTTCGGGATGAGGCCGTTGTTGACTCTGTCCCAGTGCGCCGTGCCGTCAGTGGTCTTGTACACGCCGCCGGTCGTGCCGGCGTACATCACGTCCGGGTTGTGCGGATCCATCGCCAACGTGACGACGTAGTGAACTTCCTTCATCCCGTACATACGCTCTTCCCACAGGCGCCCCCCGTCCTTGGAGCGGAAGACACCGACAGTCGTGGCGACGTAGATGGTCTCCGGATCGGTCTGGTGGAACACGAACTGATTGACGACCGAGATGTGTTCCTTAAGGCCGCCGTTGTGTGGAGTCCAGCTTTGGCCGCCGTCAGGGCTCTTGTACACGGCGTCCCCCATAGTGCCGGCCAGGATGTTCGCAGGGCTGTGGGGGTCCACGCCCAGGGTGAGGACGCGAAAGCTGCTCAAGTCCGTGGTCATTTTGCTCCAAGTGGCTCCGCCGTCGCGGGTCTTGTATAACGATTCGTTGGTAGCCACGTAGAGGATGTCAGGGTTCCGCGGATGCGGCGCAATTGCCACGATGGTGTCACTCTGCTTTCCACAGGCCGTGCCCGAAAGCAGGAGGCAGAACAGCGCCAAGGCACGTACCGCAAAGGTCATGAGGTCTCTCCAGGGATGTTAGTGCGTACGAGTTACACTAGCGGCAGGCACGGAAGGGTGTCAAGCGCGCCTCTGTGGCTCACAGCCGCCGTCGCAACGGCGCGGCGTAGCCGGTCAACTCTACATAACCCAGGCCCGTGACCGACCGGCCCGCCCGCTCGCCCGTCACGGTCACGCTGCCCTCCCAGTAGGTGACCTGCGTGCTGCGGTGCGTCAGGAGTTCCTGGTGCGCGACCGTCGGAACGATCTCGACGGCCAGGTGGGCGGACGGGACAGTGAGACGCCAACGCGCCGGATAGCGTCCCCTGCTCTGGGGAGACAGCCAGTGGTCGAGCTCGTCGACCGTGATCGCGGCTCGTGTCAGGGTCACGGCTGAGCCGTCAGCACGGATCCATGTCCCGCTTGAAGCGGGCTCAATGGTGCCGTCGCGCCGGCGGATCCGGTAGACCATCAGCTCGGTGGTGTCCGAGAGCTGCAGGGAGAACCAATCCCATCCGATCTGCGACTCTCCGAGTTGGTTGCTGCCGAATTCGTGGTCCATCCAGCTCAGGCCGGAGACCGCGCGGGTCTTCCCCTTGTACGTGAGCGTGCCTTCGGTCCGTAAGCGGGTAAAGGAATAGTAATGCGAGCTCTCGCCGGGACCCGCGCCCTTACGACTGACGCCGGCGGTGCCGTGGATCACCGGCGGTTTCTCCGGAGTCAGACGCAGATGGATCGCGATCCCTTCACCTTGAGCGTGGAGCACATGGGAGTCGCCATCGGCCTCTGCGTGCCAATCGTCGATCCAGACCGCCAGCCGTCCAGTTTCAGCCCCGGCCTTACGGATCCCGGCGCGGGAGATCTTTTCCATGAACTGAAACCGACGGCCCGCTTCGTCCGTGACGGCGAAGTGGGCGAAATACAGGTGGCGGAGAGCCCAGCGCGAGGGATTCTTGGCCGCTGCCTCGTGCGAGACGGCTCGACGGAAGAACGTGAGCTGATAGCCGAATGTCCGGCCGTCGGCGGTCCGCAGATGGCCGGTGTAGTACCACCATTCGGTCTGGAAGTCGTCGTGCGAGCCATGATCGAACGGGAAGCGATAGGTGTAACCGGGAAGAGCCGTGCGAAATTCCGTCGCCGCGGTCAGCTCAACGGGAGCGGCCTGAAGGGCCCATAGGGCGCAGCTAAACCCGGTGATCAAGAGCGATGCCGGTCCCCATCGGGGACGTGTGTTCTGAACCCAATTCATCTTGCTGTCGATGCTGGAAGGCTAGCACACGGGAGCAACGGCCAACAACAGCGGAGTTCAGGTCTTGTGATTGACCACTTAGGGTTCGTATGCTAGGCTCGCGCTGCCTATGGACAATGAACCCAGACAAAATCTCTGGATTGCATGGATGGAGACCCTCGATGGGTTGGGCTACATCACCGCCGGATTCAGCTTCCTGTTGCTGGGCATGGTGGTCTTCGCTCATGCCTGGTACACCTTTCTGAAGACGTTGGCCTCGGGAGTCCTTCCTGCGGCGCTCACTCTTATTCATGACCTGTTGCTGGTCGTCATCTTGTTGGAACTGTTCCGGACCATCATCAATTTTCTGAAGACCCACGTCATCACGCTGGAACCTTTCTTGTATATCTGCATCATCGCGTCCACCCGGCGCATTCTGACCACCGGAGCCGAGACCGCGTATTCGGAGAACTTGACCGTCGAGGTCTTTCACCGCTATCTCCTTGATGTGGGCGTTAATGTGCTGGTCATCGTCGCGCTGGTTTTTGCCGTGTTCCTGGCACGCAGGGGCGGGCAGCCGAGCGCGTCTCTTAGGTAAGAGGAACGGCGGGCGGAAACCCAAAGGAAATTGCGTTAAGGATGTGATTTGAGGCGGTGGTTGTGTGCGCCCATGTCCTCTGTGAGGGGCACGAGCCGGTCGAAGTCGGTCGGATTTTCGATGGCGTCGATGCCGGCGGGCGTGAGCATGATGGCGTTGAACTGGAGTTCCCCCCCGTTGCTGGCCCGGTCGTTAGTGATCAAGCCCTTGCCGTCCAGGTAGAGGGCGTTGAACGCGAACTCCTTGTTAGTCATGCCGAGCTGGAAGACGATCTCGCGAGCCTCGATGCCGACGATGAGTGACTGCGGCGCCTCTAGCGCGCGCTCGTAGAGCAGCTGCAAGATGGCCCGCCGCAGCATCTGGTTCTGCATAATCCCCTACCTGATCGGATACGCTACCCTACTACGAGGCTGGCGGCAGGTGCAAGGGGCCTGAGTTAGAGCAGCGCGGGCACGATATCTTTCGCGTTACCCTGGACCGCGACGTCCACGATCTGCGTGTTCGGGGTAGGGTCGAGATTGACCTCCGCGACGAAGGCGCCGGCCTCCTTGGCGAGCACAGCGAAGGAAGCCGCCGGGTACACGAGTCCCGATGTGCCGACGATGAGCAGCACCTCGCACGAGCGCACGGCGGACAGGCTGTGTTCGAGGTCCACCGGGTCCAGCGATTCCCCGAACCAGACAATGTGCGGACGCAGCAGCCCGTTGCACGACGGGCAGCGGGGCGGAATGGGAATCGGCACCGCGCGATTCGTTCTCACCTGCCCGCACTGGGCGCACCGGACCTTCCAGATATTGCCGTGGATCTCGGAGAGCTTCATGGAGCCGGCGTCAGGGTGTAGCCCGTCCACATTCTGTGTGATCAACCAGAAACGCTCTACCCTGCGCTCAAGGTCGACCAGCGCGTAATGGGCGGGGTTCGGGCTCTTGGTGGCGATGAGTTCGCGCCGCCAGTTGTACCATTCCCAGACCAGGCGGGGGTCGCGCGCGAAGGCCTCCGGGGTTGCCAGGTCTTCGGCCCGGTACGTCCGCCAGAGCCCGTCGGCTCCACGAAACGTCGGGACCCCGCTGTCCGCTGAAATCCCTGCGCCCGTCAGGACGGCCACCGCGTGAGCTCCCGCCAGTCTGGCTTTGAGCTCTTGGACGGCCGCTGGATGTCCCATGTGATGGTGGCGCGCCCGGAGGGAGTTGAACCCCCAACCCTCAGATCCGTAGTCTGATGCTCTATCCATTGAGCTACGGGCGCGGTCGGTCCTATCAGAAGACATACGGCGTGCGCGAGTCCCGCTTTTTATACAGGTCTTTATGCCGGGCCGTCAACTCGGAGTGAGCGGAACGACCCAGCTTTCCCATCGGTCTCGCCTTGCATGGTGTGCTCATTTTTGCTCACCTTCACCATAAACAAAGCGAGGCACGAAACAGTGTCTGACACCATTTTAATATCCTTCGCCCTATCTCACATTTTTCACTCCGAGTGACGCCAGCACAACCCTTGCATTAGGTACAAACGAATAAACGTACTCTAGCTTCCCGTGATGAAGTGAATCGTGGATCACAGGACGAGGAGCCCTAGGATTAGACAAGTCCTTTCCAATAGCGCCAAGACGTACAGAGGATTTTCTTTAACAGAATCCTTCTACTTCTTTTCACGAACTTTGTCATTGCATGTCGAATTAAGACTCTTGTGTAGGGATTTGGGACTGTCAATTTACCTGCTTTTAACCAGCCTCCCCCGTGTTTCTTACAGGCGCGCAGTAGCCTGGGAACATATAGATCAGTTAGTTAACCAGGAAATGTTCAGTCGGTCGCAATGGCCTCGGGGAAGCCAGATAGCTTTTGCAAGGAGGGAATCATCATGACAACACCAACCGTCGTCCGAGCCGGCTTGTTTGCGTTGGCGATCGTGGCTCTTAGCTTTGTCCCCGGAGTCTCATCGGCCAATTCTCTCTCAGCAAAGGGCAAGGGAGATTTCATGTTTCAAGGTAACGTGAGGATCTTCTCCTTCCACGCAATCACACATGACAATGGGCGTGTGACTGGCAAAGCGGAACTCCAAATCCCAGCCACTGGTGTTGTTGTCCGAATGACTATTGATTCCCTATGTTTTTTCCCACCGAATACGGTTTTTGTCGGTGGGACCATCACACAGAGCAACGTGCCTAATGTGCCGGTGGGGCAAACCGTAATCTTTGAGGCACAAGATAACGGAAAGGGTAAGGATAGCCCACCCGATAGACTTAGCCGGCTCTTCCCCTTTCCCCCAGTGACTGACTGCAACACCTTATCCGGAGTCGATTTGGGGCCGATTGATCTACAACATGGCGACATCAAAATCAAGGTTCGACCTGAGGAAGAGGGGCGGCAAGAAGAGGAGGGGCAAAAATAGGGGCGGCAGGAAGAAGGGCAACCGAATTAAACAAATCGCAAGAGCCTGAGATTTCATCCCGAGGCCTGGTTTAGCGGTACCTAACCCCATGGACACAAAACGGTGTCTGGCACTATGCTGCCCCACTTGATTGGGGACAGGTCGTTTCTCGTTTTTGACTATCCACGCCCTGTAGAATTTTGCAGGCGACCGCGCGCTCTTTAAGCATCCATTTCTCGATCAAAGCGACTTTGAATTGACACTGCCG
>DASQRT010000234.1:0-2238 GCA_035642795.1 Nitrospirales bacterium | reverse complement strand
GGCCTCTGCCGGGAACGTGGGTGGAGAGCGATTGGTTTTGATCCTTCCGCCCAGGCAGTGGCTTATGCGCAGGAGTATGGCCTCGAAGCTTACGCAGAGAAGTGGCCGCCATGCTCCCTCCCAGACGAATCAGCCGATGCGGTGACGTTTATCAATGTGCTTGATCAACTGCGTGACCCATTCGTCGTGCTTCGGGAGGCATGGCGGATACTCCGGCCTGGTGGTGTGCTTTACATTAGAGTCCCCAATGGGTCGGTCCACATGAATCTCAAGCGGGCGCTTAACACCATTGGACTGGGGCAACTTGCCGTGTTTCATCTTTACGGCTTCACCTGTAACGCTTTCCTTCATCATCTGCCTCGTTTGGGATTTACTATAGTGGCAGTGCAAACTGCGATTCCGAGTCGAGAGGACGAATATGGACGGTTGGAGGGATGGACAACCTTCTTGCGTAAGATCTTGAAGCTGGCCGACTGTATTGGATATCGCCTTTTCAGGATCTTCGGTCTCAATCAAATGGCCTGGGGTCCGACCATAGAGGTTATGGCTTGCAAAGCTGCTCCTGAAACGAGACGATGACGATACAAAGCGCAGTAGGCCGGCCAGTGAATGAGGCTTGAAGACAATGTGCGGGATCTGCGGGTTTGCTGGGTTTCGGGACGACGAACGCTTGACCCGAATGGTTGCGAGCCTCGTCCATCGGGGGCCGGATGATGAGGGTCGCCATGTTGAGGAAACGGTGAGTCTTGCCATGCGGCGGCTGAGCGTCATTGACGTGGCTGGCGGCCGCCAGCCGATCTGGAACGAGACCAAAACGGTATGCGTGGTGATGAACGGAGAGATCTACAATTTCCAGGAACTGCGCAACACGCTCATCACTAAGGGGCATCGGTTTGAGACCAAATGCGACACCGAAGTCCTGGTGCATCTGTACGAAGATTACGGCGAGGCATGCGTCGAGCACCTGCGCGGAATGTTCGCGTTTGCGCTCTGGGACCGCGCCCGACAGGTCCTCCTTTTGGCCCGCGACCGGCTGGGGATCAAGCCCTTGTTCTACGCACACCAGGGTGGTCGGTTCTGGTTCGCCTCTGAGATCAAGGCTCTGCTCGCCGGGGGCGTAGAGCGGACAATCGACGCGCAGGCGCTCCGGCAATACCTGACCTTCCTGTATGTGCCCTCACCCAGGACGATCTTTGAGGGCATCCGTCAGCTGCCGCCCGGTCATATACTGACTCTTGCGCGAGGCGAGTTACGCGTCCGCCGGTACTGGTCGCTGCGGCCTGATCCCGAAGCGGGTGGTCTTGGCGTTGAAGAGGCGGAAGAACGACTTCTCGCTCACTTGAAAGAAGCGATCCGCCTTCACTTGATCAGCGACGTCCCGTTAGGGGTGTTCCTCTCGGGTGGGATAGACTCCACCACCTTGGTGGCTCTGATGCGGACGGTCTCCGACAGCCGGATCCGGACCTTCACGATCGGGTATGGAGGTGCAGACGAGACCTATAATGAGCTGACGTTTGCGCGTCTGGTCGCGGAGCGATTTGGCACGGACCATCATGAAGAGATCCTCGAGCCCCAAGCGGTCGATCTGTTGCCGCGCATCATTCAGGCCTTCGACGTACCGTTTGCCGACTCATCCGCGATCCCCAACTACCTTGTTTCCCAGGTCGCCCGTCGTACCGTCACAGTGGCTCTGGCGGGGCATGGGGGGGACGAGCTGTTCGGCGGGTATCCACGATACCTGGGACAGCGCGCCGGAGCGCTGTATGACCGACTCCCTTCCGGCCTCCGTCGCGGCCTGGCTTCGGCAAGTTGCTGGATCCCGGAATCCGTTCACTCCGACAACTGGCCAGGCCGGGTCCGCCGATTTCTGGAAGCGGGAGGCCTTCCGGCGGATGAACGGTATCTTCGCTGGATCACCTTCCTTCCACCGGAATGGGGTGAGGAGGCGCTGACACCGGACACTCGTGCGCGTGCGGGACCGAACAAGCCTGAGCATATCTATAGACAACTGTACCGGGCATGGGAGGGCTCCGATCCTGCTGAACGTGCGATGGCGCTGGATGTTCAGACCTACCTACCTGATGATCTCCTGGTCTTGGGAGATCGCATGAGCATGGCCCATTCGCTGGAGGTCCGGGTCCCGTTTTGCGACCACATCGTGGCGCAGTTCGCCTTGGGACTTCCTGCTCACGAGCGCTTCCGTAACGGGCGATTGAAGTCGTTTCTGAAGCGGACGCT
>DASQRT010000233.1:0-3276 GCA_035642795.1 Nitrospirales bacterium | reverse complement strand
CCTCTCCGGGCCGCACCCGCCGCCGACCGTCCCCGATCCGAAGAGATCGCCGGGATAGATGGGCTCCCCTCGCGACACGTGGGCGATCATCTGGGGAAACGACCAATGAATGGTGCCGAACCGTCCTTTGGACCAGACCTCGCCGTTCACCCGCGCGATCATGACGAGCGCGTTGAGGTCGGGGATCTCGTCGGGAGTCACGAGACATGGCCCGATGGCGGTGGCAAAGTCCTTCCCCTTGGCCGGACCGAGGCGGCAGGCCATCTCCTGGAACTGGATGTCCCGCGCGCTGAAGTCGTTCATGATGGTGTAGCCGGCGATGTAGGCCGGCGCATCCTGCTCGGGGACATCCCGCCCGGCGCGCCCGATGACGCAGGCCAGCTCCAGCTCGTAGTCCAGCTTGGTCGTCTCGAGCGGCCACGGAAGGTCCTCATCCTGTCCGATGATCGTCCGGTGGTTGCCCTTGTAATAGACGGGCGCCTTGTACCATTCGGGGGGAATGGACTGGCCGCGCTTCTTGGAGGTGGCGGCGATGTGCTCCTCGAAGGCGATGAAGTCGCGGAGCGACGCCGGGTTCGGGAGTGGAGCCAGGAGGCGCACCTGCTCGGGACGGTAGACGATCGTTTCGCCCTCGGGGCCACGCGCGGCCGCGCCGAGCTTGACCACGGACTCGAACGCCTGACGAGCCCTGGCCATGGTCGACGGACCCCCTTCCAGTAGCTCGAGCATCGTGGGCGGCACCATGGCCAGGGCCAGGCGCGCGGGCTGCGCTTCGCGTTGATCGGCAAGCATCCGCGTGCAGGCCATGTTGAGATCGACGATGCTATTGTCGTGCAGAGCGCCCGCCCTGACGAAGCTCCCGACCGGCGTCTGGATACGAAAGCTGACCAGCTTCATGGCTTGCTCCAACTCAGCGCGTAGTCCTTGAGTTCGACCGGCTCGAGTACAGGCAGCACCGTGAACGGGCGGTGGGACTCGACCATCACTGCCACCTCGTCCGTCTGGGCCTTGGCCTTGCTCGCCTCTACTGCCTGGGGTTGCGGCCCATGATGGATTCCCTGCGGATGCAGCGTGAGCATGCCCGGTTTGATGCCGGCCCGGCTGAAGAAGCTCCCCCGATGGTAGAAGAGAACTTCGTCATAGTCCATGTTCCGGTGGTAGAACGGGACGTGCAGCGCTTGGGGATCGCTCTCCAGCGGACGGGGAACGAACGTGGAGATGAGCATGCCCCCGGCCTGAAAGGTCACGTGCACGCTGGGCGGCAGGTGATAGCGCGGGCTCATGACCGGCCGGAAATCGCGCACGTTGAGCTTGGCCACCCAGAGATCGCCCTTCCACCCGACTACGTCCATTGGATGAAAGGGATAGACCACGCGCGTGTACTCGCCATTGCGCTTGATGTGCACTTCCCACTCGCGGCCTCCCCCATCGGAGGCAGGAGCCAGCTCCGGCGCTGTCAGCACCCCACGATCAAACTGCGCATGGTGGCCCAACAGGCCCCGCTCGGGCAACTCGACCGGCTCCGGGGTCTCGACAATGAGTAAGAGCACCGGAGTCGACTCGATGACGATACGGTAGGTCGTGCCCTTGGGGATCACAATGTAGTCGCCGGGCTCGAAGGACAGCACCCCGTAGTCGGTCTCGAATCGCCCGTGGCCGGCGTGGACGAACTGGACTTCGTCGCCGTCCGCATTGCGGACGAAGTGCGGCATCGTCTCGGCCCGGCGGGAGAGGAAGACCCGCGCGTCCGGGCTCGCTAGGATCTCGGCCGGCCGGACGTCGGCTACGCGCAGGTCGGGGGTGGGGAGGTCCGCGCAGGCAAAGGCACGGGGCCGGAGCGGGCCGTCAATCCGTACCCATCCGGTCGGAGGGTGCCTCCGGTACAGGTGCGATGCCGGTCCGACAAACCCCCGGCGGCCATGTTCTTCCTCATGCAGGCCTTCCGGGATCCCTACATGGGCCTGGTTCGGAACGTTGCCTTTCTTGATGAGATACATCGCAGCCTCCCCACATTGATATATTTGAACGCCGCTTAGGACCCGTTGCAATGACGGAGCAACGGGCACCCCTACGACGTGCGCCTAAACCGCATGTCTTCGCTCAGGATCTTGTCGTAGTCGATGATCGTCTGTTCCACGCCTTGAACCTGGTCACGCTCGATGTCTTTGTAGAGCTTCTCGACCGTTTCCAGCACGAAGGTCTTGGATTGCTCCTGACCGTGCTGGCGCTGGGTTAGCTCAAGGAAGACCCCGCTCCCGGGGAACAAGGGATACGTGAACCGCTGCTTCAGCGGCCCGAAGCCGTCGCGGCCATCCTTCAAGGGACCACTGAACTTCACCCCGTGCGCCTCCCACTCGCGGCACACCGCTTCAATGTTATCCACTTCGATGGCGACGTGCTGGACGCCCTGGCCGTACTTCTCGATGAACTCGTTGATCTGCGATTTGACGGCCTTGTCGTTGCCCTGCATGAGCGCGATCTTCGCGTTCCCGCGCTGGACGACCACGGTATCCATGCTCGAAAGATCGCTGCCCACGTCCCGTGCGGACCAGATCACATCGAATCCCAGGATCTTCGTGAACAGGTGCTCGGCTGCAGCCAGATTCTTGACGCACAGTGTGATGTGATCGATCCCCATCGAGCCTTTCATGGCCGTTGCCTCCTCTTTACCCGCCTGCCACAGATGCGCCGAGACTCACTCCGCCTTCTTACCCGCCCACCCCGAGCGCGCCGAGACGCGCTCCCTCCCCTGGCTCTCGGCGAAAGCGAGCCAGATCCGCCTTGAACACCTTGGGGCCTGCATACTCCCGAACATACCGCGTCATATCGAACAAGGGCGCCGGGCTTAGGTCCTCAATCACTTGAGGTTTCCAGGTGATCTCCTGCTGGCTGATCCGGGTGATAACCCTGCCTCCCGTCAGCCCCAATGGGACCCGCTCGTAGGCGCGTGCCATCACCATGATCTCGTTGTCGAACACGGCCGCATTGATCTCGGCCGCCGAGCCGTGTCGTTTGAACGCCTGGACGAGGCGCTGATACGTCACGGACTTCATGAGTTCCTCCCGGAAGGCGTAGAAGATCTGGATGCCTGACTGCCGTTGGTCATCCATCACCTGGATCGCGTCGGCCATGATGGCGTTTGAAACCGCCTGCTCGGCGGAGATCACCAACAGACGCCGGATCGTCACGCCCCGATGCACCGCCTCCTTGTTGGCCAGGAGGTAGTTGGGATAGAGCGGCTCGCCCTGTTTCCAGAGATTCCAGTACTCCATCAAG
>DASQRT010000232.1:0-3297 GCA_035642795.1 Nitrospirales bacterium | reverse complement strand
CCTGGCCAACTTCGACGGCTGGAGCACGCTCCCGGAGGCGGATTACGTGGCGGCCAAGGCGGAATGGCTTCCGAGGATCCACAGGGAGGTGCTACAATTCGTCCCCGATTTCCGGGACCACATCGTGTTCACGGACTTCTTCACGCCCCGGACCATCAAGTACTGGACCGGCCACCTGAACGGGGCGGTGTACGGCATGCCCGGCAAAATCAAGACGGGACGGACGCACCTGGAGAACCTGTTCATCTGCGGGAACGACCAGGGCTTCCTGGGAATCGTGGGCGCGATGCTGAGCGGCATCTCGATGGCCAACCTGCACGTTCTGAAGAAATAATGGCGCAAGACTGGCTCAGAGACGTCAAGTCCGAGTACGACGTGATCGTCATCGGCTCGGGGCTCGCCGGCCTGACCGCCGCCAACCGGCTGGCGACCTGCGGCTATTCGGTCCTGCTGCTGGAGCACCACTACAACTTCGGCGGCATGGCGACGTGGTTCAAGCGGAAAGGCGGGCACATCTTCGACATCTCTCTCCATGGCTTTCCCATCGGCATGGTCAAGACCTGCCGCAAGTACTGGACGGCCGACATCGCAGAGTCCATCGTCCAGCTCAAGGGCATCCGCTTCGACAACCCCCAGTTCTCCATCACGACGACCTTCGATAGGGCCGACTTCACCGACAAGCTGATCAATCACTTCAAGATCCCAACAGAGACGGTTGAGGCGTTCTTCAAGTTCGCCCGCGGTATGAACTTCTACGACGACCAGAAGATGACCACTCGCGAGCTCTTCGAGCGGTACTTCCCCGGCCGCCTTGACGTGTGGCGCCTGCTGATGGAGCCGATCGCCTACGCCAACGGCTCCACGCTCGACGATCCTGCCATCACCTTCGGGATCGTCTTCTCCAACTTCATGAACAAGGGGGTCTACACCTTCCAAGGCGGCACGGACAAGCTCATCATGAAGATGAAGGCGACGCTCAAAACCAATAAGGTAGACCTTCGCCACCATGCGCTGGTGGAGAAGGTGTTGGTGGACAAGGGCCGCGTGAGCGGCGCGATCTGCAACGGCCGGACGATCCGCGCCAAGGCCGTCCTGTCAAACGCCAACCTCAAGTCCACCATCCACAAGCTGGTAGGGGACGAGCACTTCGATCCGGACTTTCTCCGTGAGGCGGCCGCGGTCCGCCTCAACAGCAGCAGTTGCCAAGTGTACATGGGCATCCGCAAGGGCGAGTCCATCCCCTACATCGGGGACCTGTTCTTCACGTCGACCCATCCGGTGTTCGACTCCGAGGCTTTGAACGCCATGGACGTGACGAGCCGGACCTATTCCTTCTATTATCCGGACACCAGGCCGGGTTCCGACCGCTACTCGATCGTCTGCTCGACCAACGCCAACTATGAGGATTGGAGCAAGCTCTCGGAAGAAGACTACAAGCGTGCGAAGGAGACACTCATCAAGGGCGTAGTGGAGACCCTCGAGAAATATCTCCCCGGCGTCTCCGCCAAGATCGACCACCTCGAAGCGTCCACCCCGCGGACGTTCGAATACTACACCCAGCACATGGCTGGCGCGTCGTTCGGGACGAAGTTCGAGGGGTTGAAGGTCAGCCAGACCCTGCCCAAGCAGATCGGTGGCTTCTTTCACGCGGGCTCCGTCGGCATCATCATGTCCGGATGGCTGGGCGTCATCAATTACGGGGTCATCGTGGCGAACGAGGTGGACAAGTACCTGCTGCAAGGGTCATCGCCTTCCGCCGAGGATGTGTCGGCCCCGGCGATGAGCGCGTCAGCAGAATAGCGTCATGTTTGACTTTCGCGACCAGACGGTCGTCGTCACCGGAGGGACCCGCGGTATCGGACGGGCCATCAGCCGGCGGTTCCTCGAAGCCGGCGCGATGGTCGTGGCCACCTACGCGGCCAACGATGCGGCGAAGGATGAATTCCAGGATTCCCTGGGACCGTCCGCCAAGAATCTCCACCTATGCAAGTTCGATGTCGCCGATTACGCGCAGGTCGAGGCCTTCTACAAGGACCTCGACGCGCAGCACAAGAACTTCTCCGTCCTCGTCAACAATTCTGGCATCCGCAAGGACGCCGTCCTGGCGATGATGAAGCCGGAGGACTGGCAGAAGGTGCTGGACGTCAACCTGAACGGCGCCTTCAACATGTCCAAGCTGGCCGTGCACCGGTTCATGTCGAACCGCTACGGCCGCATCATCACGATCACCTCACCGGCTAGCCGCTTCGGGTTCAAAGGGCAGGCGAACTACGCCGCGTCCAAGGCCGGCCAGATCGCGATGTCCCGCTCGCTGTCGAAGGAGGTAGCCTCCCGCGGGATCACGGTGAACTGCGTATCCCCGGGGTTCATTGACACGGAATTCCTGGCGGGCCTTTCGGAGAAGCTCCGCAAGGAGTACCTAGCCTCGATCCCGCTCAAACGGTTCGGGACGCCCGACGAGGTCGCGGCCTGCGTGCTGTTTCTGGCTTCCCGAGAGGCCGGCTACATCACAGGCTCGGTCCTCTCGGTGGACGGAGGGCTGTAGCGTGAGCCACCGCACGGAGGAAATTCTCACGCTGATCCCTCACCGCCCGCCGTTCCTCTTTCTGGACGAGATCCTCGAGCGAGACGACCGCCACATCAAGGCTGTCAAGACTCTGCACCAGGATGAACCGTACCTGACCGGGCACTACCCGGGCCGGCCCCTCATGCCAGGCGTGCTGATCTGTGAATGCGTGTTTCAGGCCGGTGCGGCGCTGCTGTTCGGCCGGGGCGGGCTCGATCCGCGGAAAGTCCCGGTGCTCACCAAAATCCAGAACGCCCGCTTCCGGCGGCCCGTCTTCCCGGGCGCCAGGCTGGTCATCGAGGTGGAGATCCGGGAGGAGATCGGTCCCGCTCTGATCATGAAGGGCTCGGTCAGCGTGGAGGGCCAGAGCGTGCTGCGCACTGAATTCGTCGTCGCCATGGCGGACGTCGGCGACGGTCCCGATCTGGGAGGCCCGGCGTGAGTTTTCTCGGATTCGACGGCAAGACCATCGTCATCTTCGGCGTAGCCAACAAGAAGAGCGTCGCCTGCCAGGTTGGTCAGGTGCTGGAAGCGGAAGGCGCCACCGTCGTCTATGTCGTCCGGTCGAAGGAACGCAAGGACAGCGTGTCGAAGCTCCTGCCGAAAGCTGAGGTCTACGTCTGCGACGTCACGCGTGACGAGGAGGTCCTGGCCGTGGCTCGTGACATCACAAAAGGTCATCCGACGATCCACGCGCTCGTGCACTCCATCGCCTTCCTTGATTATGAAGG
>DASQRT010000231.1:0-3843 GCA_035642795.1 Nitrospirales bacterium | reverse complement strand
GAGCCGGCACTTCACGCTGCGGTTTGAGAAGGATCAGGGTGAGGCCCCGGCGCGGGCGGTCCTCGCGCGGCTGGAGTCGGCTCGCCAGGAGATCGGCCGCCGCTTGGGAGTGTACCCGGAGCGCAAGATCCCGGTTGTGCTCTCCGCGGGCGGCTCATTCCACGAGCATTCGCAGGCGCCGGACTGGGCGCAGGGGCTCTTTGACGGCAAGATCCGGCTGCCGGCGGAGGGCGCGATGCGCGACGGGGCAGCGCTGGACAGGGTCCTCCGTCACGAGTACACGCATGCGCTCGTCCACGATCGGACGCGCGGCCGCGCGCCGACGTGGCTCAGCGAGGGGCTGGCGATTGCGTGCGAAGGACGCGAAACGGACCGCGAGCGGCAGATCGTGCAGTCGTCAGACCATCTGATCCCCATCCGCGAACTGCACGGCTCCTTCCTGACTCTCCCTCGAACGGAAGTTCCCCTCGCCTACGCCGAGAGCGCGGCGGCCGTGGAATATTTGCTGCGCCGCTACGGCGAGACGGCCGTCCGGACGTTGCTGACACGCGTGGGGGAATCGAAGGATTTCGCCGCCGCGTTCGAGGATGCCACGGGAGCCACCTATAGCGAGTTCCAAGCAGACTGGCTCAGCCGCCTCAGACCTCCTCCCACTTCAATTGATTCCAAGAGGCGCAGCAGCTAAGATGGCTGCCATGACTCCACGTCGAACGCCGATAATGGCTCCCAAGACGGACGCCGACCGCCCGAGCCATCACCTGCGTCCCATCCTGACCGTCTTGGCCTTCCTGGTCCCGATGGTCCTCCTGACCGTCTATTACTACGATCAGACCCAGCCCGCGCCGTTTGTCCCCAGCAACATCCTGATGCTGGCACTCCTGAACGTGGACATCATTCTGCTGGTGGTGCTGGTCCTGCTGCTCTCCCGCAACCTCGTCAAGGCCTATTTCGAGCGGCGCCAGCGGCTGCTCGGATCGGGGTTCCGCACCAAGCTGATCGCTGCGTTCGTGGGCTTCACCCTGATCCCCTCGCTCCTGCTCGTGGGGCTGGCCAGCGGGCTGCTGTCGCAAAGTATCGACAACTGGTTCGGGCAGGAGGTGGAGCACGCGCTGAAGGACTCGCGGGACGTGGCACAGGCCCATCGGCGGGGCCACGAGGCGGTGACGGTGAACTCCGCGAAGGCGATCAGCCGGGAGATCTACGCCGATGAGCTGCTGTCGTCGCAGCACAAGGAGACGCTGGCGCTGGCCATGCAGCGCAAGCGCATGGAGTACGGGGTCAGCGGCGTCGAGGTCTACTCGGCCGCGAAGCAACTACTGACCCGCTCGGTGGATCCCAAGATTCCCCTCGCGGTCCTGGACGCTCCCGAAGACAAGCTCGTGGAGAATGCCCTGGCCAACGGCGAGGTCAAATCCTTCCAGTTCATCGAGACCGGCGATTTGATCCGCGCCGCCGTGACCATCCCGTCGGCCAAGGACTCGACCCAGGTGGCCGGAGTCGTCGTCGTGGACACGTTCCTGCCGGAGGCCCTGGTGGCGAAAATGGACCGCGTCACCCAGTCCTATAAGAACTTCAAAGAGGCCATGACTTACAAGGATCCCATCAAGGCGCAATACATCTCGCTGGTCTTGGGCATCGCGCTGGTGATCATCCTCTCGGGCACATGGTTCGGGTTCCAGATCGCCAAGGGGATCACCGTGCCCATCCAGAAGCTGGCGGAAGGTACGCAAGCCGTCGCGGCGGGCGACCTGAACTTCCGGATCTCCGTCAAGGCGAACGATGAGATCGGCGTCCTCGTCGACTCCTTCAATCGCATGACCAAGGACCTGCAGGCCAGCAAGGCGCAGCTGGAGCGGGCGAATATCTCCCTCCAAAAGTCCAACCTCGAGCTGGACCGGCGGCGCGCCTACACTGAAACGGTCCTGGACAACATCGGCAGCGGCGTGGTCTCCTTGGACGCCGCCGGGCGGATCACGACGTTCAACCGCTCGGCCGAGCGCATCCTCGGGCTGAAAGGGGAAGAGATCCGCAGCCGTCTCCTGACTGACGTGTTCAAGCCGCTGGGTCTGGAGATGTTTACGGACCTCATCGCGCGGATCCATACCGGGGAGCGGGAAACCCTGACGTGGGAAGGACAGGCCGAGGTGGGGGGCAGCGTGCTGGTCCTGGGATTGAATGGAACGAGGCTCCGGGACGACCGGGGGCAGAGCCTGGGCACCGTGGTGGTCTTCGAGGACCTGTCGGCCCTCATCAAGGCGCAGAAGGCCGCCGCCTGGCAGGAAGTGGCGCAGCGGATCGCGCACGAGATCAAGAACCCGTTGACGCCGATCCAGCTCTCAGCCGAGCGCCTGCGCAAGAAGTTCCTCGAGGGGGCGCCGGATTTCAACGATATCGTGGATCTGTCCACGCGGACGATCGTCAACGAAGTCAGCGGCCTCAAGCAGATGGTGGACGAGTTCTCGAAGTTCGCGCGGATGCCGGTCCCGGTCATGGAGCGCCAGCCGCTCCACGCTACGATCAACGACGTGGTCCTGCTCTACAAGGGGGCGCACCGCGACATCGAGTTCCTGACCGAACTCGACGAGCACCTGCCTCCGATCATGATGGACCGCGAGCAGATCAAGCGGGTCTTCGTCAACCTCTTTGACAATGCCATCCAGGCGATGAACGACAAGGGGCGCCTCTGGGTGACCACCCGCTATGAAGCCAGGGGCGGAAAGATCCTCATCGAGGTGGCCGACGAGGGCATTGGCATCCAGCCCGGCGATCAGGAAAAACTCTTCCTGCCCTATTTCTCCAAGAAGAAGACCGGCACGGGCCTTGGGCTGGCCATCGTGCACCGCATCATCTCTGATCACAACGGCCGCATCCGGGCCGCCAATCACGTCCCGACAGGGGCGATCTTCACGATCGAGTTGCCGGTTTAACCCCAGCGACAGCCATGCCGAACCACATCCTGATCGTGGACGACGAGCCGGGGATCCTCGACACGCTCTCAAGCATCCTGCAGGACGAGAGCTATGAGGTATCTGTGGCGAAGGGCGGCCAGGACGCCCTCAAGTTCATCAATGCTGATCCCCCTCCTGACCTGGTGCTGCTCGACATCTGGATGCCCGACCTGGACGGTATCGAGACGCTCCAGCGCGCGATGGAGGCCCACCCGCGTCTCCTCGTCATTATGATGTCCGGCCACGGGTCCATCGAATCGGCGGTCAAGGCGATCAAGCTCGGCGCCTACGACTACATCGAAAAGCCGCTCTCCCTCGAAAAAGTCACGCTCCTGGTGCGCCACGCCCTGCACGAGCGCCGGCTGGAGCTGGAGAACCGGGATCTCAGGGAACGGGCTGTCCGGCGGTTCAAGCTGGTAGGCGAGAGCGAAGTCATGCGGGAGCTGCGGCGCCAGATCGCCACGGCCGGGCCGGCGCCGAGCCGCGTGCTGATCTCCGGAGAGAACGGGACCGGTAAGGAGCTCGTCGCGCGCGGCATTCACGTTGAGAGCCCTCGCGCCGATCGGCCGTTCATCGAGGTCAATTGCGCGGCCATCCCCGAGACCCTGATCGAGAGCGAGCTGTTCGGGCACGAGAAGGGCGCGTTCACCGGAGCGGTGCGCCAGAAGGCCGGCCGCTTCGAGGACGCGCACCGCGGCACCATCTTCCTCGATGAGATCGGCGAGATGCCGATGAGCCTTCAGGTCAAGCTATTGCAGGTGATCGAAGAGAAGACCTTCACCCGCGTCGGCGGCAACCAGCCCATCACGGTGGACGCCCGCATCCTCGCCGCGACCAACCGCGACCTGGAAGAGATGGCGAAGGCCCGCCAGTTTCGTGAAGACCTGTTCTTCCG
>DASQRT010000230.1:0-7130 GCA_035642795.1 Nitrospirales bacterium | reverse complement strand
CCAAAGAGTAACTCCTCCGCTCATCGCCTCCCCCCACCTAGGCCCTGACTAACTGGGCCTTGGCCGTGTCCACGAGTTTCGTGAAGCCGCCCGGGTCTTGAATGGCCATGTCCGAGAGGACCTTTCGATCCAGCTCAACGCCCGCTTTCTTTAGCGCATGGATGAACCGGGAATAGAGCAGTCCGTGGGAGCGGCAGGCTGCGGTGATGCGCGCGATCCAGAGTCGCCGGAAGGCGCGCTTGCGGTTGCGCCGGTCGCGATAGGCGTACTGCTGCGCTCGGTCTACCGCTTCGGTCGCCGTGCGGAACAGCTTGCTCTTGGCCCCGTAGTAGCCCTTGGCCAGCTTGAGGCGCTTCTTATGACGTGTGCGGGTCTTGGTCCCGCCCTTAGCCCGTGGCATGGTGCTGTGCTCTCCTTCCCTAAGTGGTGTAATCAGTTCATGGGTTAGGCAGGAGCGCGGCGATCCGATAGACATCCCCCGGAGCCACGCGCGTCGACGCGCTGAGCCTGCGTTTGCGGTTCCGGCTCTTGCTGGTCAGAATGTGACGCTTGTAGGCGGGGTAGTGCATGAGCTTCCCCGTCCCCGTCTTCCGGAACCGCTTCTTCACCCCTTTGTGGGTCTTCAGTTTCTGCCCGGCCATGTCCGTTCTCCTTGATGCGTTCGCTGCCTGTTCCGCTATTTTTTCTGGGGCGCAAGTACCATCGAGAGAAACCGCCCTTCCTGCCGCGGAGGCTGCTCGATCTGCGCGCCGCTCCCCACCAGAGCCAGTACTTTATCCAGCATAGCCCTGCCCATCTGTAGGTACGCCATTTCGCGGCCCCGGAACATCACGGTGACCTTGGTCTTGTTCCCGTCGGCCAGGAACTCCTTCATCTGGCGCACCTTCGTCTCCAGATCGTGTTGATCGGTCCGTGGTCTAAGCTTGATCTCCTTGAGCTGCGTGCCCTTCTGATGCTGCTTGGCGGTGTGGGCCTTCTTGTTGAGCTCATATTTGTACTTGCCATAGTCTATGATCTTGCAGACCGGCGGCTGCGACATGGGCGCCACTTCGACAAGATCGTATCCCATCTCCTCCGCTTTCTTGAGCGCATCAATCGTTGTCATGATGCCGAGCTGCTCGCTCTCCGGACCGATGACGCGTATTGGCGATACTCTGATCTCTCTATTGACCCTCAGTTTTGGAACGGCGATAGGGCACCTCTCTCCTTCAGGTTCATGCCTTGGGCACGGCGCTGGTCAGCGCCCGCCCCTCCACTTCCTTCTTCAAATGCGCCAGGAAGACCGCGACCGTCATCTCGCCTGCGTTGCCCCCGCCGCGGCTCCGCACGGAAACCGTGCCGTCCTGCTTCTCGCGGTCCCCGGCGACGAGCATGTAGGGAATCTTGGCCCTCTCCGCCTCCCGGATTTTCAAGCCGATCTTCTCGCTGCGTAGGTCCGCTTCGACGCGAAACCCGGCCTCGGTCAGGCAACGCGCCACGTCCTGGGCATAGTCCGCGTGCTTGTCAGTGATCGCGATCACGACGGCCTGCACCGGCGCCAGCCACGTGGGGAAGGCGCCCGCGTACTGCTCGATCAGGATGCCAAAGAACCGCTCGATCGACCCCATCAGCGCCCGGTGGATCATGATCGGCCGGTGGGGCTGGCCGTCCTCCCCCATGAACTCCAGCCCGAAACGCTCGGGATTGTTGAAGTCCACCTGGATCGTCGAGCATTGCCATGCCCGCCCCAGCACGTCTTTGATCTTGATGTCGATCTTGGGGCCGTAGAACACGCCTTGGCCGGGATCAATGCCGTACGCCACTCCCCCGCTCTTGAGCGCTGCCTCCAGTGCGGCGGTAGCCTGGGCCCACGCCGCCTCCGACCCCACAGCCTTCTCCGGCCGGGTGGAGACACACACCTGGTAATCGGCAAACCCGAAGGTCTTGAGCACAAAGAAGGTGAAGTCCAGCACCCGCGAAACTTCCTCTTCAATCTGGTCCGAACGGCAGAACAGGTGGGCGTCGTCCTGCGTGAACCCCCGCACGCGCAGCAGGCCGTGCAGGACCCCCGATCGTTCATAGCGATAGACCGTCCCAAGTTCGGCGTAACGCAGCGGCAGGTCGCGGTAGCTCCGCAGGTGCGACTTGTACATCATGATGTGGAACGGGCAATTCATCGGCTTGAGCTGGTAGTCGCTCGCCTCGACCTGCATCGGCGCGAACATGTTCTCGCGATAGTACTCGGTGTGGCCGCTTGTCTTCCAGAGTTCCAGGCGGGCGACGTGCGGCGAGTAGACCAGGGCGTAGTCGTGCTTCTGGTGCTGCTCGCGCCAGAAGTTCTCGATCTGCAACCGGACGGTGGCCCCCTTGGGCAGCCACAGGATCAACCCGGGACCAACCTCGTCGCTCACTGCGATCAGGTCCAGCTCCCTGCCGAGCTTGCGGTGGTCCCGCTTCTTGATCTCCTCCAGTTTGTGCAAGTAGGCATCTAGCAACTTCTTGGTCGGGAACGAGGTGCCGTAGATCCGCTGGAGCATCGGATTGCGCTCATCCCCCCGCCAATAAGCTCCCGCCGCGGTCAGCAGCTTGATCGCGTGGATGTGGCCCGTGGACGGCACGTGGGGCCCACGACACAGGTCGATGAGCCCGCCCTGGTCGTACACGGACACGGCGTCGTCGGGGAACCCCTGGATCATCTCGCACTTGTAGTCCTCGCCCCGCTGCCGGAAAAACTCGATTGCCTCTTTCCTCTTCATCTCACGCCGCCGGAACGGCTGGTTGGCCCGGATGATCTCCTGAATGCGCGCCTCGATCTTTTCCAGATCCTCCGGGGTGAACGGCCGCTCGTACGCAAAATCGTAATAGAAGCCTTCTTCGATCGGCGGCCCGATGGTGAGCTTTGCAGTGGGAAAGAGATCCTTGACCGCCTGCGCCATGATGTGGGCGCTGCTGTGGCGGTAGACTTCCTTGCCCTCCGGCATCTCGAAGGTCACCGGACGAACTTCGGCGTCGGCCTCTAGCGGACGCGACAGGTCCACAGGTTTGCCATCCACCAGCGCCGCGATTACACCCTCCGGCAGGGTCCCCGTGGGCAGAACGAGCGTTTCTCCCGCAGTGGTGCCCTTCGGCACCCGACGGGTGGCGCCGTCGGGAAACCTCACCACGATTGATGATGTCGGCACGTCAGACACCAGAACCACCGGTTCTCCAAACAAAAAAGGGGGTCCACGCTGCTTCTCGGGACGCCCAGGGTAAGCGGAGAAGTATAGCTTTTATGGTAGGCGCGGACGGTCTTGAACCGTCGACCCCTACCGTGTCAAGGTAGCGCTCTCCCCCTGAGCTACGCGCCTAACACGACGCGGCATGCTAATACGCGGGCTGCGGGCTTGTCAAGGCTCAACCCTGCGTCGATACAGGACAAAATTAGGTTCGATCACTTGGAAATTTGATCCATGCGTCCAGGGCTGTAAGAAGCGGTCATGGCTTGATGCGCCTTCTGACAAAGAGCTAAGCCTACGTCTAGTGATCGCTCCCGATCTCCTGCGAGGCGAGGCTCTCGCTCTCCACAATCCGTGACGGCTCGTTGTGGTCTAGCGTCCTCAACGAATACACCACCACCGGCTTGTCCTTGCCCTTGACCGTGACCGCGCCAAGGCTTTGGATCAGGACGTGCCCGAGCGGGGCTCGATTGTTGGGGGTGCCCGCGGCCGTCAGGAGTGGTTTGATGTGCTCCAGTGCATATTCGGTGATCACGATGGGGGCCTTGAATTTCCGCGTCAAGCCCTCGACCCTCGCGGCAAGATTGACGTGATCGCCGATCATCGTATAATCCATCTTCTTCCCTTCGGCGCCCACGTTCCCGACGAGTGCCTCTCCAGTATTGATCCCGATACCGTTGTCCAGCTGGACTTTCCCTTCCGCATGCCACTTTGCCTGGAGTTCCTCCAGCCGCTTCCGCATGTGCAGGGCGCACTTGACCGCCAGTTCCGCGTGATCAGGCTGTTCCAGGGGAGCTCCCCAGAAGACCACCATGGCATCGCCCATGAACTTGTCGAGCGTGCCATTCCACTGGAAGACAACCTCGGTCATGGCGCCCAGAAACTCGTTCAACTGGGTGACAACCTCCTCGGCCGTGTGCTGCTCGCTGAACGTAGTGAATCCCGCAACGTCGGAGAACAGCATAGTCAGTTCCCGGCGCTGGCCGCCCAGACGCGCCTTTTCGGGATCCTTGATCAGCTCGCTGACGATCCGAGGGCTCACGTAGCTGGAAAACATGGCTCGGATCTCCTTCGCCTGCTTTTCCTCGGTCATGAACTTCAATACGGTTACCGAGGTAAAGATCAGCCCCACTGTCAGCAAGGGATACACGGCCCCGATCCAGAAACCGTGCGCAACGAACAGGTATTGCGCGAGCACGATATAGCCGACGATTGCGGTCACCGCAAGGGTGGCACCCTGCAGGGCGCGCATACGTGTCAACGCAGTCCCAAACCCCACGCCGAACAGAAGGATCAGTCCGAAATCCGTCGGATCGGCCCACAGGCTCCTCTGCAAGAACCGGTGATGGAGAATATTTTCGACGACAGTGGCGTTTTTCTCCACTCCAGCGAAATTGGCCGAGAAGGGGATGGCCTTCTGATCGTATGTGCCGAGGGCCGAGGCCCCGATCAACACAGCTTTACCCGTAAACGTGCCTGGTAGGAATCGACGGTGAATGACGTCGGTCGCCGAAACGCGCGGGAGGCTCTCCTCTGGGCCTATGTGATCAATCAGCATCCGAGCCTTCTGGTCGGTTGGGATAACAATGTCGCCAAGGCGTACCCCTACTCCCAGAATCAGCGACATCCGGTCGCGGGGCACGCCGAGATAGAGCCGCGCGACTTCCAGCCCAAACGACGGGTAGTACTCTTGCTCGTTGCCATACCGGATAGCCAGATACTCGTGCCGGGTGATGCCGTCGAGATCGGGGATGCTAAATACATGCCCGAGGCTCACCGCTACGTCGGCGAAATGTTTGAGGGGAGGGATCGAGTCCGTGGCCCGATACGGCTCCAGAGCTTCCCCGCTGCGAGACTCCCGAACCAGCATGAACTGGGCTTTGTGGATAAATTCCGGCGCCTCGGGAAACCTGGGCTTTGTTATGACGATATCCTCCTCCGGCACAATCAAAGGAAGCGCCAGCACGACGTTGCCTGCCCTGCGCAGGCTCTTAGCAAACTGAGCGTCGGTGTCGGCGGCTTCCATCTTGCTTCGCAGGATCGTCTGGAGCTCTACGGAGGCTTCCTTTTCCAGGCCAGCCGACTGGCTGATTTCCCGAAGCCCTTTGAGATACTCCGTCATCGCGGGCTCACTGAAGATCACGTCGAAGCCGATCACCTTGGCACCGTCTTCGCTCAGGGCTTCGATAAGGCGGACGTGTTTGTCGCGTGACCAGGGCCAGCGACCCAGCTCTCTGATGCTCGGCTCGTCCACCAGGACGAGCTTAACCTCATTGCCTGCAGGACGAGAGCCGCGCAGTACGAATCGGGCGTCGAGGGAGGCGTCTTCCAGTCGGACCAGCAGGTAGGGCTTCACCAAAAACAAGACCAGCATGACGATCGTGACAAGCACGGCCAAGCCAAGCCCCAACCGTTCGATTCGCTTTGTCTTCCCGAGCCAGACTGTGAACATGCGATCGCGTACCCGCTTGCTGAACCCGTTGAGGCAGGGTAGTCACTGCCCGAGCTTAAGTCAATGTTCAGCCTGAAAGAAGAACTGCGCCTTCAACCGGGAACGGCTTGTGTTGCCTGGCGAGACTCATTAAGATGTGCGCCATGCACTGGCCCAGCCGGAGACCTTTGTGGCAAGCAGCCTTCCTAGCCGTGATAAGGCATACCGCTTGGTGGGCTGTCGGGGTGGTGGTGGTGGCGACCGGCTCCCAGGCGGCTGCTGAATCCCTTTCGACGTCTAGCACGTCCGACCCCATCAAGGCCTTGATTACGATTTGTGAACCGACTGGCGCTGCACTTCCGCCGGGCGAGGAGCCCCAGAACTGTTACACCAGACGTTTGCATGAACTCATACGGACACAGGGACCGACCATCGCCATGCTCACGCTCTACCAACTGGCAGACGCCTCGCCGGGGTTTGCCAACTTCTGCCACGTGACCGCCCACCACCTCAGCGAAGCCATGTATGCGCGGGTTGGAAATGTTTCCGAGGCGATGGCCCTCTGTCATGAAGGCTGCGCCTACGCCTGCCAGCACGCCGTCCTGACGGCGTACCTCCGTCAGCTTCCTCAGGGGGCATCACTGGCCTTGGAGCGTCTCTGTCCGCAAGACCAGCATGGTGAGGGGCTCCTCTACTGGCAGTGTGCGCACGGAGTGGGACACGGTCTCGCCCACCACTTCTCTGATGTCCATCAAGCCTTAACGGCCTGCAAGGAGTTTTCGCTCCCTCTGGGGCGAAAGTTTTGCACCTTGGGCGTCTTCATGGAACGGTCCTTCGAGATCGTCAGAACCCAGCCCCCGCCGTCAGACCCACGTCACCACCTCAACCTGTGCGCGGCGATTGAGCCACACCTCCGCAGCGACTGTTACTACTATTTTATCTCCCTCGTCTCTTGGGCCAGCAGCGGGTCAGTCCCGGCCATGTTTGAGGCTTGCAAAGCACTCGCGGGCGAGACTAAGACAGGTTGTTACCGGGGGATCGGACGCGTGCTTCTCACGCCATACGTGGATCGTGAGGACGAAGTCCTGCCTGTGTGCCGATCAGGACAGGAAGCCTACGCGTCGGATTGTCTGCTTGGGTTTGCGAGCAACCTGGCCACTGCGCGAGGTCTGGACCGTGGGTTTGGGTTCTGCGCGAAGCTGCCTGAGGAGGTACGAATTCGATGTTCGAAGGATCTTGGCGTGGCGATTCGGCTACGATGGGCTGCCAAGGACCGCATCGCAGCTGAATGCCGGAAGGCCGACGAGTCGCGTTATGTTCGCGCGTGTCTGGACGTGAAGCTCAATGCGGGGGAACCCTTCTCCCTCTCACCCTGAGACTCCCTCCTTACCGTTAACACTCCATCGTCATTGGGCGCAACTCGGGCACTCAGCCAGTGGGCCCGGGACAGCCGGGACAACTGGGGGGGACAACGGAGCCGTCAGCGGGGCGATCAGCGGAGC
>DASQRT010000229.1:0-2844 GCA_035642795.1 Nitrospirales bacterium | reverse complement strand
GAGATCAGCCAGTAGAGGAGGACCGGCTTGGCGAAGCGCGGAGCCCCGTTCAGCGTCGGGGTGATCCAGTCGCCGGATTGGACCATTTCGCGGGCAGCCTCGGCATTGGACCCCTCGTCGCGGTCCGTCAGGCCGAGCGTGCCCAGACCCAGAAAGAAGAGCAGGGCGCAGAGGGCGAGGAGCAGGATAGGATGGGCGCGTGCGCCCATCAAGCCTTCAATTCACCCATGGGCTCACGCTTGCGATAAATGAGCATCAAATTGCGCAGGTAGACCAGAGTCCCCAACCCCTGCCCCGTGATGAACACCGGATCCCTGCGGTAGATGGCATAGGCCAGGGTGATCAGGCCGCCGATCAGGCTCAGATACCAGAACGACAGCGGGATCGTGCTCTCCCGTTCCCGCTCGGAGCGGAACCACTGGACGATCCACCGCGCGAAGAACAATCCCTGCCCGCCGAAGCCGATGATGATCCAGATGGTCTCGGTGATATCCATGGTGACGCAGAATACCGTTAATCGTTATACGTTAAACGTGAAGGTCAGCTCCGATCCGTCCATTAGTTTCAGTTTTACGAATAACGAATAACGTTTAACGTTTAACGATTGACGTGGAGCCCCTGTACCGGTACCGGAGGCGCCGCCGTTGCATCCACCGGACGGCGAGCAGGTCGCCCAGGCCCTTGAAGATGCGATTGCCGATGCCGTACTTCGTCTGGCCGTGGGCCCGGGGGAAATGGTGGACCGGCACCTCAGTCACCGTGAACCCGTGCATGCGGGCCAGCGCGGGGAAGAAGCGGTGCATGCCTTCGAAGAGCGGGATGCGTTCTACCACCCGCCTGCGGAAGACCTTGAGCGAGCAGCCGGTGTCGTGGACGCCGTCGTGGATCACGGCGTTCCGGATGGCGTTTGCGATGCGCGAGGACAGCCGCTTGACGAGGGTGTCATGGCGATCTTTTCGCCAGCCGCAGACGAGATCGTACTGTTCCGCCAGGGGGAGAAGCGTGAGGATGTCAGCCGGGTCGAACTGGAGGTCGCCATCCAGGGTGGCGATCAAGTCTCCGCCGGCCTGATGGAACCCGGCGTCGAAGGCCGACGTCTGCCCGTAATTCCGGTCGAAGTGCAAGACCCGGACCTCCATGTAGTAGCTTGCGAGTTCGTCCAGCAGCGGCCCGCTCCCATCGGTGCTCCCGTCGTCCACATAAATGATCTCGAAGGAGCTGACCTTGCCGGTCAGGGCTTTCAGGATCTGCGCGGTCAAGGGAGACAGGTTGTCCCGCTCGTTATAGACCGGGACCACGACGGAGAGGCGGGGTCCTGAGGCTTGGGGCATGGGTGTCGGGGTTGCTCCTTGATTCGGTATCTAATCAAACCGGCTGACTGCGAGTCAAGGAAATAGGGCGTTGGATTATGCGGCAGCGGATCGTCTGACTCGCACATCAACCTTCAGCCCGGCATGGGTCAGCATGGTGATCAGAGTATCCACGCTGAAAAGCGAAATCTTTCCGCGCATGAGGTCGCTGATTCTCGGTTGTGTCACGCCGAATCGTTCAGCCGCTTGCTTCTGCGTCAGGCGTTTAGAGCGAATGTGTTTTTCGAGCTCCGCCATCAACATCGCCCGGACCTTGAGGCTAGCCGCTTCTTCTGGGCCAAACCCAAGATCGCGAAAAACATTGCCCGACGAGGTCCGTTTCTTGCGTGGCTTCACACCGAGACAGTATACAAGTTTTTATATAGACGTCAAGAATATTCCCCCCCGTCCCTCCCCCTCGAGGGGAGAGGGTTAGGGAGGAAGTGGCTTCCTCAAGGAAAGATTCTTCACGGTCGCTTGATGAACTTATCTGCTAGCCTTTTCAGCAAGAGAATTAAATTGTTTGACTTTTACTTCATAGTTGTACAGAATACTGTACGATATACAACAAGGACTGGCTAAGGAAAATGCTATGACCAAGACTCTTCCTATCACCGAGGCTCGCCAGAATCTTCCTGATCTTGTGGAAAAGGTTAAGAAACTCCGGGCCCGGTACATCATTACGCGTAACGGGAAGCCTGGTGCAGTCCTAATCGGCCATGATGAATTTGAAAGTTGGTTGGAAACTATGGAGGTTCTTACCGATCGAGAAGAAATCAAAGCCATTCAGGAAGGGCTTGCAGATTTACTCGCTGGACGAGTTTCTTCATTTGAAGAAGTCCTCGGTGAGCCACTAAGTGGCCAAAAGTCCAAAAGACGTTGAACTCTCTAATACCGCCCGCAAGACCATAGACTCTGCTGAGTCTAAGATAAAAAATCTCCTCACAGACGCCATCAAAGAAATTGCAATTAATCCCCTGATTGGACTACCCCTCCAAGGTCCATTCAAAGGTTTGCGCCGTGTACGGGTCGGAGATTATCGCATTGTCTATAAATTTACAGCCGACAAAGTACAGGTGGTGAGTATTAGGCATCGCAAAGACGTTTATCGGTAAAGAGTTCAAACTGACCCGCTGCTGACCGTCGGGGTTTTCTTGCCTTTTGCGCGAAGCCTTCGCTAGAATCCCGCACTGTTATGAGCATCATTCCCGCGCTGACGGCCCACGAAGAGACGCCCCCGCAGCTCATCGGCGAGTTCAAGCCGGTGGACGACTGGCAGGCCCACATCAATGCCCTCTTCTACGGCCTCCGAGGGGGACAAGTTCGCGACTACTACCAGACGATGGCGAGCGCCGATTACCGCCTGGCGCACGCGCTGGCCGCGGACTACTTCGAGGCCCACCAGTCGCGAACAGACCTGCCGGCGACGCTGGTGGTCCAGGAATGGGGCTGCGGGAATGGCAACCTGGCCGCCTGCTTCCTGACCCATCTGAAG
>DASQRT010000228.1:0-3127 GCA_035642795.1 Nitrospirales bacterium | reverse complement strand
GCTTGCCGTGCGAGTAGGAGAACGGCGCCTGGCCCTTAGTGCTGTCCACAACCGTCTTGTCAGGCAGTGTCAGTGTATACTCCATGGTCACTCGCATCCCGTCCGCAATCTGCAACGCCTTCTCGTCAGAGGCCTGCCCGTTCAGCCACGTACCACTCACGACCACCGCCGCCACCATCGCCGCAATCCATACCCGCCTCATGGTCCACTCCTTTCATCTGTTCTATACGGCCAGCCTAGCACAGCCTCGCTGCGGTGTGAGGGAAAAAACTCTCCACGCTCGGACAAAGAGTCTGGTAAGATATGCTCACCATGAAGCTGCATCCCGTCATCCTGCCGCTCACGACGGAGGAGCAACGCCTGCGCGGGCGCGCGCGCCTGCAGGCCCAGAGCCGGCGGGCACGCGAGGCGCTGGCCCGCAGCTGCGAGGCGAGCGGCGTCAAGCTCGGGTCACTGGAGAAGGGCGACCACAACACTCCGCTTCCCTTCCACGGCACCTTCTGGTCCCTCTCGCACAAGCCGCGGTTTGTGGCGGCGGTCGTGGGACCCACGCCCATCGGCATCGACATCGAGGAGATCACGCCCCGGACCGAGGGACTCCTTAATTACATCGCGAGCAAGGCTGAATGGGCGCTGGCGGATCGGAGCTGGGAGACGTTCTTCCGCTTCTGGACGGCAAAAGAGGCTGTGCTGAAAGCCGTCGGCGTGGGCCTCGCGCATCTCAAGAAGGCCCGCATCCACGCGATCCTCGACATGGACAATCTCATCGTGGACTATGCCGCCCGGCTCTGGCGCGTGCGCCACTTCCGCTTCCAGAACCACATCGTGTCGCTCACGCACGACGGCCACGAGATCGCCTGGAACCTCACGCAAGGGTAGCGGGCAGACCTTCCCCTTCACGGAAGTGCGATCTTGATGTCCCCGCCTTCCACTTTGACTTCGTAGCAGGCCACCTTAAGATCGGGCTTCGTCAGGCAAGCGCCGGTCTTCACGTTGTACTGCCAGCCGTGCCATGGACAGGTGACGACGTCATCATCCATCTCTCCCTCGCCGAGCGGGCCTCCGCGGTGGAGGCAGGTGTTGTCGATGACCTGGAACGTACCATTGAGATTGAAAACGGCGTATTCCTTTCCGTTTACGCTGGCCACGATACCGGCGCCCGGCGCCACATCGGCTGTTCCCGCGACTCGCACGAAGTTAGACATGACCCTTTATCTCCTCTTGGCTCTCTTTTTCTTCGCTGCCGTGGTTGGCTTCCTGGCTTTTCCCCTGGCCGTGCGCTTTTTCTTCGCCGCCTTCTTCTTGACGGCACGAGGCTTGGTCTTCGTGGCCTTCCTCGCCTTTTTTGCTGGAGCGTGCAAGGGTTGCGGCGGTTTCGGTTGCTCGGGGGCTGCTTCAAGCTCAGCCATACAGGCTTCCAGCACCTGCCTGCGCTGCTCGATCGCCTTCCGGGGAACGTCCTGGGCCGCGTCTTCCTGCGCCTGCTGAGGGATGTTCACGATGTTTTCGGCTTCCCCCATGATGGCTAGCCCGTAGGCTTCCAGGAGGTGCGTGTCTACCCCTAACGTCCTGAGGATGAGCTGTTCGGTTTCCGCATCGAATTCGTCCAACGCGGTCGAGTCGGCCTGCCCATGGCGAAAGGCCTCCAGTTTCTTGATCTGAGCGGCGAAGACTAAGGCATCAGGCATAATGAGACCTCCGATCTCGTGCAAACTGGCCACCCGTTATACGATACCCTGCGGACAGGGTCAATGTCCCCAAGGCTGAGAGTAAAGGCTTCCTACACCGCGCCATCCTAATACGAAGGCAACCGTTATGCCACAGCAGGTTTTGTTTGGCAAGTTGACCGTCCCTGGGAGGGCCGGGTATCCTGAACAGGCCATGGGGGAGAGTGACCGGTGACGATCAGACGTTTTCTCGCACTAGTCATCACCCCGTTTCTCCTGCTCGCCGCACCGGCGTGGACACAGGAGCAAGCCAAGCCAGCCCCCACGCAAACGCCGGAAGCAGCGCTGGTCGCCGTCGCCAAGCACCTTTCAGACCAGTATGCCCTCTATCTCTATGAGTCGCTGACTGCGCAAATCTTGTTTAACGAAGGTATTCTCGAACGCCCCAACTCTCCACTTGCCCCGAAGGCAAAGGATTCGCTCTGGGCGCTAAGGATTATCTCTGATTCCATCCTGGCCGAAGAAGAGGACGGAGAATATCTAAACATCGAGAAAGTGCCGGCGTTCTTCGAAGACATCGTCCACCGGTATCTGAACGCGTCCCATTATTGGCCGGACCAGGAGATCACGAAGGAGACGCGCCGTGAGCACCTGGCGGCCTGGTACTCGATATACCTCATGCTGCTGGTCGGAAACGCGACGCAGGATGAAATTGCCAGAAAGCTGCGCAACGGCGCGTTCAATCTCGACCCCGGGATGCTGGAAACCGCAGGGCCGTCCCTTGTGGATCGTCTCAAGAAGGATGGGGCGCTGACCGACAAAACGTACGCGCTCGTGCAGATCCAACGTAAGGGTCAGTCAGGCCAGGAGTCGTTGACCTTCCCGTCCTACATGGACCGTTGGAAGGCGAAGATCAACAGGGCCTACGAGCTGCCGTGAGCGAGCGTCTCAATCCTTTACCACGAACCGGTCCTGCTCGTCCCAGCTTGGAGTGGTCACCACGAAAAAGACGGCGGGCTCAGGACCCGTGTTGGTGAAGGTGTGCACCGTGCCGGACGGAATCCGCAGCACCGCACCGGCCTTGATCGGAATGCGGTCGGCACCCAGTTGAAACATCCCCTCTCCACGGATCAAGTGCACGATTTCCTGCGTGCGCTTGTGAAAATGCGGCGGCATTGATCCTCGCACCTGCACGAGCATCCCGCTCATCTCGTGGCTCTCCACCAGTTTGGTGATGCGCAGTTCCTCACCTGGTCCGATGGGATTGCGCTCCAATTGAGCGAAGAGATCGTTGAGATCGGAGAGTGCCGGATCCTCAGCGGCGACTGGCATCCCCGCAAGCAGCCAGACCGCACAGGCCAGAACGGCCCATCCGACGGGCCATGGTCTTCCCGGTGCGGAGACCACTAACGCGAACCAGGGGGATCGTCGGCGATATCGGGCGGCGCGGGGTAGAGCTT